>DAORNX010000227.1:0-4602 GCA_035441225.1 Caulobacter sp. | reverse complement strand
CCGAGGGCTTCGAGGGCATGCGCAAGGCCGGCCGGCTGGCCGCCGAATGCCTCGACATGCTGATCCCGCACGTCGTGCCGGGGGTGACCACGGGAGAACTGGACCGGCTGTCGCGCGAGTTCGTGCTCGACAATGGCGGCCTGCCCGCCTGCCTTGGCTACAAGGGCTACATGCACACCGTGTGCATCTCGACCAACCACGTGGTCTGCCACGGCATCCCCGGCGACCGGACGCTGCGCGAGGGCGACATCGCCAACATCGACGTGACCGTGATTGTCGACGGCTGGCATGGCGACACGAGCCGCATGTACGGCGTGGGCGAGGTCTCGCCGCGCGCGCGCCGTCTGGTCGATGTGACCTACGAGGGTCTCGCCCGCGGCCTGGCCGTGATCAGGCCGGGCGCGACGTTCGGCGACATTGGCCACGCCATCCAGAAATACGTCGAGAGCCAGCGCTGCTCCGTGGTGCGCGACTTCTGCGGCCACGGCCTGGGCAAGGTATTCCACGACAGTCCCAACGTGCTGCACTTCGGCCGGCCGGGCGAAGGCCCCGTCTTGCGCGAGGGCATGTTCTTCACCGTCGAGCCGATGGTGAACCTCGGCCGGCCGCAGGTGAAGGTGCTCAGCGACGGCTGGACCGCCGTGACCCGCGACAAGTCCCTGTCGGCCCAGTGCGAGCACAGCTGCGGCGTGACGGCCGACGGCGTGGAGATCTTCACCGCCTCCCCGACCGGCCAGTTCAAGCCGGCGATCCGGGGCGAAGGCTAGACGCCGGCGGCCTTGCGCAGGGCGGCGTTGAGCCGGCCCTGCCAGCCAGGGCCGCTGCTCCGGAAGGTATCGAGCACATCCGCGTCGAGGCGAAGGGTCACCTGCTTCTTGGGCGACTCCGATTGCGGACGTCCCCGGCGGACGGGAACGCCTCCACGGTGCGGCACCGCCTTCTCGAACCATTCATCGGACAATTCGGGAATTTCAGCGTAGGCCGCCTCGTCGATTTCGGTCTCATCGATCTTCTTCAAATCGATGCCCGAAACGTCTCTGCTCCCTGGCATTGGCCTTCCTCATAGAAATGATGTGGCGGGCATCATCGCGCGGCGTCCAGACGACAATCACCATCCGACCAACCAGCAGCCCGACGGTGACCCTTCTTATCTCACCATAGTCGAAACGCTCATCCAGCGAATCGACGGTTGGTCCGTCGAACACCAGAAGTGCATGATCGAAATCCAGGCCGCGCGCGCCGAGCGTCGCCTCGCGCTTGGCAGGATCGTAGGTGATCCCTGTCATTTAATGTAACTACATTAAATCGGAAGTCAATCCTGCGTGATTGACGACGTTTGCACAACTCATCCGAGTATTGCATGATCTCGGGAGGTTAGGGCCAGGGGCGCGGGGTCGCTTGTCACAGACCGGATCAACGTCCCAGGCTCACCACCTCGGCCATCGCGAACGCCTGCGCGAGCGAGCGCTCAAGAGCCTCGACGCCCTGCCCGACTATGAGCTGCTCGAGCTGTTCCTGTTCCGCACCTTTCCGCGCGGCGAGGTCAAGCCGCTGGCCAAAGCGCTGCTGACGCGGTTCGGGGCTCTGGGCGGCGTGCTGACGGCCTCACCGGAGGACCTGAAGACCGTCCCGGGCGTCGGCGAAGCCGCGGCTCTGGACCTTCGGCTGCTTGGAGAGGCCACCCTGCGCGTTGGCCGCGAGACGATCCGCAGGCGCACGGTGATCGGCTCCTGGAGCGCCTTGCTGGCCTATGTGAAGGTCGCCCTGGCCAATGAGCCGCGCGAGCAGTTCCGCGTCCTGTTTCTCGACAACAAGAACCAGCTGATCGCCGACGAGGTGATGAACCGCGGCACCGTCGACCACGCGCCCGTCTATCCGCGCGAGGTGGTGCGGCGGGCGCTGGAGCTGTCGGCCAGCGCGGTGATCCTGGTGCATAACCATCCGAGCGGAGACCCGACCCCGAGCCGGGCCGACATCGACATGACCCGACAGGTGGTCGAGGCCGGCCGCAGCCTGAAGATCTCGGTCCATGACCACCTCGTCGTCGGCCGCGAGGGCGTGGCCAGCTTCAAGGCGCTGGGACTGTTCTAGATCCTTGCGCGGAAGGCCACGACTGCCCGCCAGCCCAGCAGCAGCAGCACGATCGCGCCATAGACCAGCGGCGGGCGGTGGTCGGCCTTCACGAGAAGGTAATAGTGGACCACCCCCATCGGCACGATCAGGTAGATCAGCCGGTGCAGCCGGCGCCAGTTGAGCGGCCCGAGCCGGCGGATCGCCGCGTTGAACGAGGTCGCGGCCAGCGGGATCAGCAGCAGGAAGGCCGCCATGCCGATGGTGATGAACGGCCGCTTGACGATGTCCTTCCAGATCGCCTGCCAGTCGAAGAACTGGTCCACGCCGATATAGGTCGACAGATGAAGCAGGATGTAGCCGAAGGCGAACAGGCCGATCGGCCGGCGCAGGCGGATCAGGCGCGGCTGTTTGAGAATCCGGGCCAGCGGCGTGATGGTCAGGCCGACGATCAGCATCCGCAGGCCCCAGACGCCCAGCTGGCGGATAAGCGTCTCGATCGGATTGGCGCCCAGATCGCCCTGGTATGTCCGCCAGCCCAGCCACAGCAGCGGCAGCAGGCAGGCCAGCGAGACCGCCCACAGGGCGATCGCGTCCACGGTCTTGCGGCTCATCAGTAGAACTTCTTCAGGTCCATGCCGCGGTAGAGCGAGGCCACCTGTTCGCCATAGCCGTTGAACATCAGCGTCGGGCGGCGGCGGAACTCGCCGATGCGCCGCTCCGTCGCCTGGGACCAACGCGGGTGGTCCACCTCAGGGTTCACGTTCGAATAGAAGCCGTACTCCTGCGGCGCCGACATGTTCCAGGCCGTGCGCGGCTGGGTCTCGGTGAAGCTGATGCGGACGATGCTCTTGATGCTCTTGAAGCCGTATTTCCACGGCACGACCAGCCGCATCGGCGCGCCGTTCTGGTTCAGCAGGGTCTCGCCATAGAGGCCGACGGCCATCAGGGTCAGCGGGTTCATCGCCTCATCGATGCGCAGGCCCTCGCGGTACGGCCAGTCGAGCACACGGCGCTTCTGGCCCGGCATCTCGGACGGCCGGTAAAGGGTCTCGAAGGCGACGTACTTCGCCTTGCTGGTTGGCTGGTAGCGCTTGAGCAGATCGGCCAGCGGCACGCCCAGCCAGGGGATCACCATCGACCAGCCCTCGACGCAGCGATGACGATAGATCCGCTCCTGCAGCGGGTTGCCGCGCAGGAAGCTGGCCAGATCGACTGTGCCCGGCCTGGCGCACTCCCCGTCGACCTTCACGGTCCAGGGGCTGATCTTCAGGCCTCCGGCGTTGCGGGCGGGGTCGTCCTTGTCGACGCCGAATTCGTAGAAATTGTTGTAGCCGGTGACGTCCTCCTTCGAGGTCTTCGTCTCGGACGTCGACAAGGGACTCGGACCGCCCTTCAGGGGAATGGCGGCGGCCTCGCCGGCCAGGGCCAGCCCCATGCCGGCCGCGCCGAGGCCCAGGAATTCGCGGCGTCGCAGATAGAGGGCGTGCGGCGTGACGTCGTTTTCGGTCAGATCGCCTCCGTGACGGATCAGCATGGTCGTCTCCCGCGCCCCCGCACAGTGCTACGTCTTCGCGCCGCCCGTGGATCACGCCTCCCGGTAACGCGCGAGTCAACTCACGGGCGCCGGGGCGTGATCATTCCGCCAGGGCCGCCTTCTCCCAGGCCTGGAACTCGGGCGTCTCGAGCAGCCGCTCGACGTAACGGCCCGCCTCGCCCGTGTCGCCGTAATCGCTGGGCCTGACGCCATAGCTGCGGAAGCGCGTCGCCACGGGCGTGAAGAAGGCGTCGGCGATGCTCCAGCCGCCGAGCAGGAAGGGCCCGCCCGACCGCGCCAGCAGGCCCGACCAAAGGTCCACCAGCCGGCGCACATTGGCCTGGGTGGCTTCGGAGACATCGACGCTGGACACGAGGGTCAGATCCATCGGGCACTCCCCGCGCAACGAGGCGAAGCCGCTGTGCATCTCCGCCGCCGCGGCCCGCGCCAGCGCGCGGTCGGCCGGGTCGGCCGGCCAAAGCTTCGCCTCGGGGAAGCGTTCGGCCAGATATTCGCAGATGGCCAGGGAGTCCCACACCGTCAGGTCACCGTCCTTCAGCACCGGCACCAGGCCCGACGGAGAATGCTCGAGGATCGCGGCGGTCGAGGTCTCGAGCTCGCGCAACGGGACCAGCGTCTCGGTGAACGGCGCGCCCGTGCGCTTGAGCGCCAGCCAGGGCCGCAACGACCAGGTCGACCATTTCCTCGTACCGATGACGATTTCCATTTTCGGTCTCCCATTTTGCGATCACGCATCCGTGACTGCCAACACAGACTGACCCGCACGTAAGGTGGGGCAACAAATAGAACAAGCGTTTGACAGGGAGGAGCGTTCAGATGACCGACGCGGTCGCGCCGGCAGAGGAGTCTGTCGCTCCCGAGTCCCCGCCTGACGCCATCCCGCTGGTCAGCGACGGCTACCGTCGCTACGCCCTGACCCTGCTGCTGGTCATCTACACGCTGAACTTCCTCGACCGGCAGGTGGTCAACATCCT
>DAORNX010000226.1:2993-4618 GCA_035441225.1 Caulobacter sp. | reverse complement strand
CGCCTGGGATGTGATCGTGATCGGCGGCGGCCATGCCGGCTGCGAGGCCGCGGCCGCCTCGGCCCGGTTCGGGGCGCGCACCCTGCTGCTGACGCACAAGCTCGAGACCATCGGCGAGATGAGCTGCAACCCGGCCATCGGCGGCCTGGGCAAGGGCCATCTGGTGCGGGAGATCGACGCGCTGGATGGCCTGATGGGCCGCATGGCCGACAAGGCCGGCATCCAGTTCCGGATGCTCAACCGCTCCAAGGGGCCCGCGGTGCGGGGGCCGCGGTCGCAGATCGACCGGCGGCTCTATCGCGAGGCGATGCAGGCCGAGCTGGCGGGACAGGTCAACCTCGAGATCATCGCCGACGCGGTCGAGGACCTGATCGTCGAGGATGGCGTGCTGACAGGCGTGGTCGGGGGGTCCGGCGCGATCTACAGCGCCCCGAGGGTGGTGCTGACCACCGGCACCTTCCTCAAGGGCGTGATCCACCTCGGGGACAAGCGCATTCCGGCCGGCCGGGTCGGCGATGCGCCGGCCATCGGCCTGGCCGACCGTCTGTACAGCCTGGGCCTCGACATGGGCCGACTGAAAACCGGCACTCCGGCGCGGCTGGTTGGTTCGACCATTGCCTGGGACCGGCTGGAGATGCAGGCCGCGGACGAGACGCCGGTCCCCTTCTCCTTCCTCAACCGCGACATCACCGTGCCGCAGATCGCGTGCGGCGTGACCTGGACCAATGCGGAAACGCACCGGATCATCGCCGACCGCCTGACGGAGTCGGCCGTCTACGGCGGCCGGGCCACCGGGCGTGGCCCCCGCTACTGCCCCTCGATCGAGGACAAGGTCGTCCGCTTCGCCGAGAAGACCAGCCACCAGATCTTCCTTGAGCCCGAGGGGCTGGACGACGACACGGTCTATCCCAACGGCGTCTCGACCTCGGTCTCTGAGGAGACCCAGCTGCTGTTCCTGCGCACCATCGCCGGCCTGGAACAGGTCGAGGTCCGCCGGTTCGGCTATGCGATCGAGTACGACTATGTCGATCCGCGTGAGCTGTTCCCGACCCTGGAGGTCAAGCGGCTGCCGGGTCTCTACCTCGCTGGCCAGATCAACGGCACCACGGGCTATGAAGAGGCCGGGGCGCAGGGTCTGGTGGCGGGTCTCAACGCGGCCCGTGCGGCTTCGGGCGCGGACCCGGCGACGTTCGCGCGCGACGAGGCCTATATTGGCGTGCTGATCGACGACCTGGTCACGCGAGGGGTCACCGAGCCCTATCGCATGTTCACCAGCCGGGCCGAGTTCCGCCTGACCTTGCGGGCCGACAATGCTGACCAGCGGCTGACCGGGCGCGGCTTGGCGCTGGGTTGCGTGGGGCCGGCGCGGGCCGCCGTGTTTCACGTGAAACAAACGGCGCTCGCCGAGGCCCGCGCCCTGGCCCGGTCGCTGACCCTGACGCCGGCCGCGGCCGAGAAGGCCGGCCTCGCCGTCAAGGCTGACGGTCAGCGGCGCGACGTGCTGCAGCTGCTCGCCTATCCCGACATCGACCTGGACCGGCTGGCGCTGATCTGGCCCGAGCTGGCCGCCTGGACCCCGGAAATCCGCGAGCAGATCGAGATCGACGCGGCCTATGCCGGCTATC
>DAORNX010000226.1:0-2956 GCA_035441225.1 Caulobacter sp. | reverse complement strand
GCCGCGATGAGGCGCTGCGGTTGCCCGGCGACCTCGACTATGGCGCGGTCGGCGGGCTGTCGAACGAGATCCGCGACAAGCTGACCGCCATTCGCCCCCTGACCCTCGGCCAGGCGGCCCGCATCGAGGGCGTTACGCCCGGCGCCCTGACCGCCCTGCTCGCCCATGTCCGACGCCCCCGCGCCGCCTGAGGCGGTCACCGCGGCGCAGGACGCCGCCGATTTCCAGGCCCTGACCGGCGCCACCGACGCCCAGATGGCCGACCTCGAACGGTTTCGCGCGCTGCTGGAGGCCGGCAACGCGGTGATGAACCTCGTCGGCCCCGCGACCCTGCCCGACTTCTGGAACCGTCACGCCTGGGACAGCGCCCAGCTGCTGCGGCTGGCGCCTGACGCCCGTTCCTGGGCTGATCTCGGGGCCGGCGCAGGCTTCCCGGGCCTGATTCTGGCGATCCTGCTCAAGGGGACCCCGGGGGCCAGGGTCCAACTGGTGGAAAGCATGGCCAAGCGCTGCCGCTTCCTGGACCAGGTGGCGCGCGACCTGGCCCTGCCGGTCCAGATTCACAACGCGCGTGCGGAAGACCTGTCACTGACTGTGGATATCGTCACCGCCCGGGCTTGCGCGCCGATGGTGCGACTGCTCGGGTATGCCCGGCCCTACTTCCAGCGCGGGGCCCGCGGATTGTTCCTCAAGGGACAGGATGTGGTAACGGAACTGAACGAGGCCGCGTCGTCCTGGACGATCAAGGCCCGGCTCGTCCCCAGCCTGAGCGATGCCCGGGGACAGATTGTGGATGTGGAGTCCCTGGCCCGTGCCTGACAGCCAAAAGTCCATGCGCGTCCTGGCCATTGCCAACCAGAAGGGGGGCGTGGGCAAGACCACCACGGCGATCAACCTCGGCACGGCCCTGGCGGCCGTCGGCGAGCGGGTGCTGCTGATCGACGCGGACCCCCAGGGCAACGCCTCCACCGGCCTGGGCGTGCCGCGCCAGCAGCGCCGGGTGACGCTCTATGACGTGATGATGGGCGATACCCCGATCACCGAGGCGGCGATTCACACCGCCCTGCCCGGCCTGGACCTGATCGCCTCGGACGCCGACCTGTCGGGTGTCGAGCTCGAGCTGGGCCAGCAGGCGCGCCGGTCCTACCGCCTGCGCGACGCCATGGAGCGCCTGCGGGCGGCGGGGAGCTACAGCTATGTGCTGATCGACTGCCCGCCCTCGCTGAACCTGCTGACCGTCAACGCCATGACGGCCTCGGACGCGGTGTTCGTGCCGCTGCAGTGCGAGTTCTTCGCGCTGGAGGGCCTGACCCAGCTGATGCGTACGGTCGATCTGGTCCGCGGCAGCCTGAATCCGGCGCTGGAGATCCAGGGCGTGGTCCTGACCATGTACGATCGCCGCAACAGCCTGTCGGAACAGGTCGCGCGCGACGTGCGGAGCCACTTCGGCGACAAGGTCTATGAGACGGTCATACCGCGCAATGTGCGGGTGTCCGAGGCGCCGTCCTTCGGCAAGCCGGTGCTGATCTACGATCTGAAGTGCGCCGGATCGCAAGCCTATCTGAAACTGGCCCGCGAAGTCGTCGGGCGCGAACGCCGGCGCCGCCTCGCCGCCGCATGAACGGAGCCAACGTGTCCATGGCCGAAGGTCGCAGGGGTCTGGGTCGGGGTCTGTCCGCCCTGCTGGGCGAGTCCGACGCGGAGAATCCGGCCGCGACCGACGCCGCCGCGGGCGCGCGGGAGATCCCGATCGAGCTGATCCGGCGCAACCCCGACCAGCCGCGCCGACGGTTCGGTGAGGCCGAGATTGCCGAACTGGCCGATTCGATCCGCGAAAAGGGCGTGTTGCAGCCGGTTCTGGTCCGGCCCGCGCCGGACGCGCCCGGGGAGTACCAGCTGGTCGCCGGCGAGCGCCGATGGCGGGCGGCGCAGCAGGCCGGCCTCAAGACCATGCCGGCCCTGGTGCGCGAGCTCGACGACCAGCAGGTGCTCGAGATCGCCATCATCGAAAACGTCCAGCGCGCCGACCTGGGTCCGATCGAGGAGTCGCTCAGCTACCGCGCCCTGATGGACCGTTTCGGTCGCACCCAGGAGGAGGTCGCGCGGGTGGTCGGCAAGAGCCGGCCGCATGTGGCCAACGCGTTGCGGTTGCTGAGCCTGCCGCCCGAGGTGCAGGCCCTGCTCGCCGATGGCCAGCTGACCGCCGGCCATGCGCGGGCGCTGGTCGGGTCGCTCAACCCGCTGGCCTTCGCCGAGGAGGTCATCGCCCGGGGACTCAACGTCCGTGACACCGAGGCGCTGGTGAAACGGGGCGCGCCGGAGAAGAAGTCCGCCGGGCCGGGCGGCGTGGGCAAGGTCACGCGCGACCACGACACCGCCGCGCTCGAGAGCGACCTCTCGGAAGTGCTCGGCCTCGAGGTCGAGATCCGTGACCGTGGCGGCGTCGGCGAGCTACGGGTTCGCTACGCCACCCTCGAGCAGCTGGACGACCTCTGTCGCCGGCTGACGAGGGGAGTGTGAGCCGCACGGAGCCGTAACCCGGTGCGCCGAACGCGGCTTATTTCGCCACAGAGGCAATTTTCAAATTCGACTTTTTAAGTCGTTGAATTAATGCGGGAAATTTTCGGCGTCTCGCGCGCGCAGGCGTCAGAGGCCGAGACGACGGGCCCGACCGGCGATCGTCAGCGCCAGACGCTCCGCCAACAGATGATCCGGCGATCCGGCGGTCTTGCAGGCAAGGTCGGCGGCCAGCACTTCGGGATGCAGGGCCAGCAGATGTTCGAGCGTCCAGGCGCGGGCCTGACGCAGCATCTCGCGCTCGTTCTTCCAGAACACTCCGGAGGCCTTGGCCGCCTCGGCCAGGGAGGCGCCGTTCTGCGCCAGGGTCAGGATGCGGCGCAGCCGGGCCAGGTGCAGGCCCATGGCCCGGACGGCGGCCGGTCCGCCCTCCCCTTCG
>DAORNX010000225.1:4384-4622 GCA_035441225.1 Caulobacter sp. | reverse complement strand
GGCTGGCCGGCCGGCGGCGCCCCGTCGGCGCCCGCCGGCTTCACCGTGACGCGGTACGCCGAGGGCCTGGCCCATCCGCGCTGGCTGTACGTCCTGCCCAATGGCGACGTGCTGGTGGTCGAGAGCAACTCGCCGCCGCGCAAGAAGACCAGCCTGACCGACTGGGTCGCCGCGGCGGTGTTCAAGCGCGCCGGGGCCGACGCGCCGAGCGCCAATCGCATCACCCTGCTGCGCGACG
>DAORNX010000225.1:0-4374 GCA_035441225.1 Caulobacter sp. | reverse complement strand
AGTGCACAGGGCCCGTTGCTAGCGGACCTTACCGGCGACGGCCGGCCGGAACTGCGCGCGGTGTTCCTGAAGGGCCTCAACTCGCCGTTCGGCGTCGCCCTGGTCGGCGACACCCTCTATGTCGCCAACACCGACAGCATCATGGCCTTTCCCTATGCGACGGGCGCGACGGCGATCACGGCGGCGGGGGCGAAGATCGTCGACCTGCCGGCCAACGATCCCAATCCGCACTGGGCGCGCAACATCCTGGCCAGCCCGGACGGGACGAAACTGTTTGTGACCGTCGGCTCGGATTCCAATATCGCCGACGGCGGCATCGAGGCGGAGCAAGACCGGGCCAACATCCTTGAGCTGGACCTGGCGACGAAGGCCCTGCGGGTGTTCGCCAGCGGCCTGCGCAATCCCAACGGCCTGGCCTGGGAGCCGGTCAGCGGCGCCCTGTGGACCACGGTCAACGAGCGCGACATGCTCGGCGACGACCTGGTCCCCGACTACATGACCAGCGTGAAGGACGGCGGCCACTATGGCTGGCCGTGGAGCTACTACGGCCAGCATGTCGACGACCGGGTGCAGCCGCAGCGGCCGGACATGGTGGCCAGGGCCATCGTCCCCGACTACGCGCTGGGAGCCCATACGGCGTCGCTGGGGCTGGCCTTCTGGCCGGCGCCCCCGACGGGTCCGGGCATGCCCGAGTGCGACGAGCGCGGCTGCGTGCCGGCATCCTACGGGTTGAACCTGCGTTACGCCGGCGGCGCCCTGGTCGGCCAGCACGGCTCGTGGAACCGCAAGCCGGTCAGCGGCTACAAGGTGGTCTATGTGCCCTTCAAGGACGGCAAGCCGGCCGGCGCGGCGCAGGACTTCCTGACCGGCTTCCTCGACAGCAAGGGCCAGGCGCGCGGCCGCCCGGTCGGCGTCGCCTTCGACCACACCGGCGCGGCGCTGGTGGCCGATGACGTCGGCAATGTCGTGTGGCGGGTGAGCGCGAAATGATCCTCCCCTCGTAGAGGTGAGGGGGACCAGCCGGAGGCTGGTGGAGGGGGCTGCGCCGACGGCGCCGGAAGGACCTGAATTCAGAAGGGGACCGCTCGCCTCGGCGCCGGCCCCTCCACCATGCTCCGCATGGTCCCCCTCCCCGCTTCGCGGAGAGGAACAAGAAAAACGGGACCGCCCACCTTCCGGTGGGCGGCCCTTTTCAGCAGACGGTCAGGGCGCGATCAGAGCGCCTCGACGATCGTCACGTTGGCCAGGCCGCCGCCTTCGCACATGGTCTGCAGGCCGTAGCGCTTGCCGGTGCGACGCAGGTTGTGGATCAGGGTGGCCATCAGCTTGGCGCCCGAGCCGCCGAGCGGGTGGCCCAGCGCGATGGCGCCGCCCGAGATGTTCAGCCTGTCCGGATCAGCGTCGTTGCCCTGCAGCCAGGCCAGCGGCACCGGCGCGAAGGCCTCGTTGACCTCGTACAGGTCGATGTCGCTGATCTTCATGCCGGCCTTCTTGAGCGCCTTCTGGGTGGCGAACACCGGCTCTTCCAGCATCACGACGGGGTCGCCGGCGGTGACGGTCATATGGTGCACGCGGGCCAGCGGCTCGACGCCGAGACGCTTGAGGCCGGCCTCGTTGACCACCAGCAGGCCCGAGGCGCCGTCGCAGATCTGGCTCGAGGTGGCGGCCGTGACCGTGCCGCCTTCCTGCAGCAGCTTCACGCCCTTGATGCCTTCAAGGCTGGCGTCGAAGCGGATGCCCTCGTCGACGACATGCTGCTCCTTGGCGCCCTCGGCGGTGGTGATCTCGACGGGCACGATTTCCTTGTCGAAGTGACCGGCCTTGGTGGCGGCGATGGCCTTCTGGTGGCTGCCGTAGGCCCACTCGTCGAGCTGGTCCTTGGTGAAGCCGTACTTCTTGGCGATCATCTCGGCGCCGGCGAACTGGCTGAACTGGATGTTCGGATAGCGGGCCTGGATGTCCGGGCTCATGTAGCTGCCCATGCCGGCCTTGAGGGCCAGGATCGACGGGGTGCCCATCGGCACGCGGCTCATGCTCTCGACGCCGGCGGCGATGACGCAGTCCATGGCGCCGGACATGACGGCCTGGGCGGCGAAATGCAGCGACTGCTGCGACGAGCCGCACTGACGGTCGACCGAGGTAGCCGGCACGCTTTCCGGGAAGCCGCTGGCGAGCACGGCGTTGCGGGCGATGTTGACCGCCTGTTCGCCGGCCTGGCCCACGCAGCCCATGATCACGTCCTCGACCAGGGCCGGATCGGCGCCGGTGCGCGCGACCAGGGCCTTGAGGACCTCGCCGGCCAGGTCGGCGGGGTGGACCCCGCTCAGACGGCCACCCTTGCGACCGCCCGCGGTGCGGCCGGCGGCGACGATATAGGCTTCACCCATGGGGTATCTCCCGGTTGGAGGGTTTCGTTTACGTGAACGTCACTTAAGCCTTCGGATGTCCCGCGCCAAGTATGACCCAGCGTCAGGGGGAAGGGACCAGGGGCCAGGGGTTAGGGGTTAGGGGTTAGGGGTTAGGGAGTAGGGAGTAGGGAGTAGTTGAGCGAGGTGGCGGCGAACGCGTGGACCTACTAGTCCCTAGCCACTAGTCCCTCCTGCTACTCCCTACTCCCTACTCCCTACTCCCTACTCCCTACGCCCTACCCCTGGTCCGTATGCACCTTCCGGTAGCCGCCGCGCAGGAAAACCAGCGGCTCGTGGTCGGCGTCGTGGTGCACCTTCAGGATGCGACCGATGATGATGCGGTGGTCGCCGGCGTCGAGGACCGCATGGGTGCGACACTCGAAATTGGCCATGCAGCCGGGCAGGACGGGCGCGCCCGTGTGCCACCGGTCGAAGGCCACGCCCTCGAAACGGTCGCAGCCCCGACGCGCGAACTGGCGGGCCAGATCCTGCTGGTCGACATGCAGGACATTGACCACGAAGACGCCGCTGGTGTTGAGGGCCGGCAGGCAACTGGCCTCGGCGCCGACGCAGATCAGCGCCAGCGGCGGGTCGAGCGACACCGAAGCGAAGCTGTTGGCGGTGAAGCCGGCCGGCGCCCCGCCATCGAGCGTCGTGACGATGGTCACCCCGGTGGTGAAGCAGCCGAAGGCGTCGCGCAGGGCCCGCGCATCGGCGGCGGCCTCGCCAGTCAGGTCGATCGTGCGGGCGGTGGTCATCCCGGTCATTTGGAGCGATCGGTGAGGCGGGGCAAGGGAGAAGGCCGCCACCTTGCCTCGCGAGGGTCGTGACTAAGCCGCCCGCTTCGCCAGTCCCGGCACTTCCGTCTCCAGATTGAACGTCACCGGCAGCACGCGTTCGTGGGCCTTTTGCAGCTTCAGCGCCTTGGCCGCGCGGGCGGCGGCGACCTTGGCCAGGCCGGCCGGCGAAAAGCCGGGCTGGATGGCCGGGTCGGCGCCCAGCCGCCGGCGCAGCAGGCCGTTGGCGTAGATCACATTGGCCCGAAGCAGCGCCGCGGGGGTCATGAACTCCATCGACAGGGAGACGTTGAGCATCGGCCCGTTCTCGATCCGGTGGGGCGCGTTCTGCGGCCAGGTCAGCATGCGGCCGGGGGTCAGTTCGGTCATCGCCGCGCCCGCGTCCCACGCCGGATCGAACGCGAACTGCTCGGCCGTCTCGCGCAGCACGATGGCCTCCAGCGCCTCGGCCCCGACGTAGGGCGCCTCGACCGGATAGGCCCAGACCCGCTTGACGCCGCGGATCTGCCACAGCGACACCATCGGCACGTCCAGATGGTAGAAGACCTGGGCGTTCGGCGAGCTGATCAGCACGCCGACGTCGCGCTTCATCGTGCGCAGGCCCGGGACCCGGGCCTCCTTCTCGGCGAACACCTCCTCGGCCAGGGCGGCGTAGTCCGGAAGGTGGTCGCTGGCGCCGCGCAGGTTCAGCCAGATGCGGCCTTCGCGGGCCATGGCCAGCAGGGTGCGCCCCGGCAGGGCTCCAGCCACGCCGCGGCGCCAGGTGCGCCAGTCGCGCGGGTCCTCGCCCATGGTGAACACGCCGAGCCGCTCACGCGGATAGCGGTCGAGCAGGTCGGCCAGGCCGTCGTCGTCGAACATCGGCCGGCTGTGCAGGTCGTGGCTGAAGGTCAGCACCTCCTTGCCGAAGGCGTGGGCCTTGTCCGGGGTCCAGTCGCGAATGACGGTCATGCGCTGCGTCCATAGAAATTGATCTTGAAGGGACCGAACCAGAAGGTCTTGCCGAGTCCGCGGGCGGCGCGGTGCGGCCCAAGGACGCCGGCGGCGATATGGCCCAGCTGTCCAACTATATCTGCGAGATTCAGCCCAGGAAGGCGGCCACCCCATGATGCAGCGCATCGGACAGGCCATCAAAGGCGCGGCCCTGCTGGACTTCGTGGGCGCCTTCG
>DAORNX010000224.1:0-4645 GCA_035441225.1 Caulobacter sp. | reverse complement strand
CAGCAGCTCGAACATCAGCCAGGTGGGGATCAGCCAGCACAGGGCGAAGCGCACCCCGGGCTCGCGCCGCGCGGTCCAGCCCAGCGCCAGCCCGGCAGGCAGCAGCAGGCTGCCGGGAAAGGTCAGCATCGGCGACAGCAGCAGATAGTAGCCGGGCAGGCCCCCATGCCGCTCATGGCCGCCGACCAGCTTGGGCGCCAGGTCGCCGCCGATCGCCGCGCCCCAGAAGGCCCCGTCGCTGGCCACGGTGATCGCCCAGGCCCACGGCCCGACGATGGCCAGCACCAGCAGCGGCCCCCAGCTCCAGCCGAGCGACCGGACCCAGTCGATCTTCCGCTCCGAGGCCCACAGGGCCAGGGCGGCCATCAGCGCCACCAGCGGCCCGACCGGCCCCTTGACCAGGGCCGCCAGGCCGATGCCCAGCCAGAACAGCAATCGCGTCTTCCAGCCGGCCGGAGGTCCGCCGCGATGCGCGAACCACAGCCGTCCCATGGCCGCCAGCGCCAGGGTGGTGGTCCCGGCCAGCACCGCATCGGTCTTGGCGATGCCGGCCTCGGTCGACAGCAGGAAACTGGCCCCCATCATCGCCCCGGCCAGCAGGCCGGCCCTGGAGCCGAAGAAGGCCGCCGCGCCCCAGGCGCAGGCCGCCGCCGCAAGCATCGCCCCGAGCAGGGAGGGTATGCGGTAGGGCCAGATATCCCTGTCCGACGCGTCGGACAGGACCGCCACGCTGAGCGCCTGCAGCCAGTGGATGCCGACAGGCTTCTTGTCGCGCGGCTGGTCCTGGTAGTTGATCGAGACGTAGTCGTCGGTCTCGAGCATCTGCGCCGTGGCCTGGGCGAAACGGGCTTCGTCCCGGTCCAGCGGCGGCACGGCGAACACGCCGGGCAGTCCGGCGACAAGGGCGATCAGCGCGGCCAGCAGCGGCCCGCGCCAGCCGCGGCTCCAGTGGTCGAGGCGGGATTCGAACGTCATGGACCGTCTGATAGCACGATCCTCCCCTGCGCCGTCTTTTCGGCTATAGGGGGCCATGACCGAAAAGACTCCCGCGCCGCGCCGCAAGGCCGCCTCCGCCGCGAAAGCCGCCGCGAAGACCGTCGCAACGTCGGCCCCGAAGGCCGCGCCGGCGACGCCCGACTTCTCCGTCGTCGTGCCGGTGTTCGACGAGGGCGGCGCCGCCCCGGCCCTCGCCCGCGAGATCGCCGGCGCCTTCAAGGGCGCGAACTTCGAGATGGTGTTCGTCAACGACGCCAGCCGCGACAACACCCTGGAGCTGCTCAAGGCGCTGAAGGCCGAACTGCCGATGCTGCGGGTCCTGTCGCACCGCAGGAACGCCGGCCAGAGCCGCTCGATCCGCACCGGCATCCTGGCCGCGCGGGCCCCGATCGTCGTCACCCTCGACGGCGACGGCCAGAACGACCCGGCCGACGCCCCACGGCTGGCCGAGGCGCTGAAGGCCGGCCCGCCGGAGCTGGCGATGATCGGCGGCGAACGGGTCAAGCGCCAGGACAGCGCGGCCAAGAAGATCGCCTCGCGCTTCGGCAACGGCGTGCGCAACTGGCTGCTGAAGGACGGGGCGACCGACACCGGCTGCGGCCTGAAGGCCTTCCGCCGCGAGGCCTTCCTGCGCCTGCCCTATTTCGATCACATCCACCGCTACCTGCCGGCGTTGATGATCCGCGAGGGCTACCAGATCGCCTTCCAGCCGGTGAACCACCGCCACCGCGAGACCGGCGTGTCGAAATACACCAATTTCGGCCGGCTCAAGGCCTCGGCGAGCGACCTGCTCGGCGTGATGTGGCTGCAGTCCCGCGCCCGCAACCCCGGCGGCGCCGACGAGGTTTGACAATCGACGGTTGTTCCGGTTATGTTCCGTCGGGAGATGGAGCATGGTGTTCGCGGAATTTGACCGGCGAGCGCGATGGACTTTCGCGCAGCGAATGAAGCTGGGCATGCAGATGCTCACGACGTTCGCCTACGCCTCTCTGGGCATATCGGTCGCCGATTCCGTGCTGAAAGGCTCTGCGCTCAACATCGGCAATCTGGCCGCATTCGCGTTCGGTCTGGTTTGCGCCTTCCTCGCGCTCCATCTTGTGCCTCAGGGAGAACGCGATGGAGCCTTTTGATCTCTCGGACGCCGGCGTTGTGATCGGGCTCGTGGGCCTCTCGATCGGCGTCTACTGCCTGTACCTGAAATACAGGATTGACCAGCTCGACCGCATCATCGCCGAGAAGGAAGCGGCGCTGAACGCTCCCGAGCAGCCGGCCGCCACGCCCCGCTGAGGCGAGCCCGCTTCACCCCCGGGCGGAAAGACGTTAACCGTTGCGAACCGGGTTATCCGGGGTTGGGGAGATCTGCCCATGTTCGCCGCGTTTCCGCTGCTGGCCCTGCCGGTCCTGGTCTACAATCTCGTCGCCCTGACGCTGCGGGGCGGCTTCGGATCCCAGGGCGCCAGCGGCAAGTTCACCGAGCCCCTGTTCACCGTGGCCATGACCTCGGGCGCGCCCTGGCCGGTCAGTCTGTCGGACCTGCTGCTGGCCGGCGCCCTGGTGGTGCTGTTCATCGAACTGCTGAAGTCGACCACCAGCCGGCGGATCGCGATCATCAACCACTCGCTGTCGATGATCCTGTTCATCGTCTGCCTGGTCGAGTTCCTGCTGGCCCCGGCCTTCGCCACCTCGACCTTCTTCCTGCTGACGGTGATGGTCCTGCTCGACGTGCTGGCCGGCTTCATCGTCACCATCGTCGCCGCCCGCCGCGACATCGATCTCGCCGGCGGCATGGACGGCAACTGACCGGTCAGGTCAGGACAGTGAAGATGAAGGTCACGACGGCGACGTCCAGCAGACGGATGGCGAAGAGAGACACGGGCGGCTCCAGCGGTCGATTCACCGCTGGTTAAGCAAGACCGGCGCCACTCTGGCCGCGCATGGCCCTGTTCTTCGACCAGTCCTGGTTTGACGCCCGCCTCGCTGACCGTGGCCTGTCCCGCGACGCCCTGGCGGCCGTGACGGGCATGAGCGCGGCCGATCTGGCCCTGGTCTGGAAGGACCAGCGCGAGCTGTCGGCCGCCGAGGTGGCCGTCCTTGCCGAGCTGCTCGGCGTCACCGGAGCGGAAATCGCCCACCGCGCCGGGATCTCGACGCCGGTCCCGGGCGCCGACCCGCTGGCGCGCATCGCGGCGCTGGAGCGGCGGGTGACGGCCCTGGAAGCCGAGGTCGCCAGGCTGAAGGGCTAGGCTCTTCCTCATCCCTCTCCCGCGCAGGAGAGCAATGGCGCCGGCCGTCTAGATCTCGGTCTTCTTCAACAGTCCCTTGGGCGGACGGCGGTCGTCCGGGCCGGAGTATTCGGTTTCGAGATAGGCGGCCCGCGCCTGGTCGATCACCGGCTGGCCGCCGCGCAGGCCGCGCTTCTGGCCGGTCTGGCCGTACATCTGGGCGGCGAAGGTCGAATACCCCTCGGCCGGCGGCGGATCGGCCAGGTCCTCGGCGTGGGCCGGCTCGATCACGGCCGGGAGATTCGTCCCGCCGTCGGCCCCGGCCGGACGGGACAGATCTTCGGCGCGCCGACGGGTCTGGCGGCGTTCGAACGGGCGGACGGGATCAACGGAGCCGGTCATGTCGCCAGCCTAGGCCACCGTTGGTAAAGAAGTGGTCAGCCCTTGGAGGCCAGCTTTTCCAGCTGGGCCTGCATGGCGGCCATCTGCCGCTTCAGGTCGCTCAGGGCCTCGTCACCGCCAGCCGCCGGCGCCTCGGCGGGCCGGGCCGCGGCTTCACTCTCCTCGGCGCGGCTTCCATAGCCGCCGAACGGCGAGAACATCTTCATCGCCCGGTCGAACAGCGCCATGTTCTGGCGGATCTGCTCCTCGTAGGCGCCCAGGCCCGCGCCGCTGAGCCCGGCGCCCGGCGTCATCGCCCCGAACTGGCTGCGGAACTGTTCCTGCTGCTTGGCGAAGTTGGCCAGGCTCATCTCCAGGAAGCTGGGCACGAAGGCCTGCATCTGGTTGCCGTAGAAGCCGATCAGCTGGCGCAGGAACTGGATCGGCAGCAGGTTCTGGCCGCCGCCGCGATTCTCTTCCTCGAAGATGATCTGCGTCAGCACCGGACGGGTGATGTCCTCGCCGGTCTTGGCGTCATAGACGACGAAATCGACGCCTTCCTTGACCATGTCCGAGAGGTGCTCGAGCGTGACGTACGAACTCGACGCGGTGTTGTAGAGGCGACGGTTCGCGTATTTCTTGATCACCACGCGATCGCCGCCGCTTTTGTCTCCGGCGGCATTTTCGCCGGTCTGGGGCTTCTCGGACATTTCCATTCCCTGAAGAACGCTTCACGCGCTTTTTGGCGCCGCACTATCGCGGATGCAAAGGCATGACGAAAGGGCCGTTTTGCTGCGCAGCATATTGCGCTGCAAAATGAGGGCGTGACGAACCGGGCCGGTCTATGCAAGGTGCGGCCTCGCAACAAAAATTGAGCGCTCCGGGCTCGTAGCCGCCGGAGCGCCGCGCAGGGAACGACGGAGAGAATTCCATGAGCGACATCGTTATTGTTTCGGCCGCCCGCACGCCTGTCGGGTCGTTCAACGGGGCCCTGTCGAGCCTGCCGGCCCACGAACTGGGCAAGATCGCCATCCAGGCCGCCGTCG
>DAORNX010000223.1:0-4646 GCA_035441225.1 Caulobacter sp. | reverse complement strand
GTCCGCCGCCCGCCACGCCGCCGCGTCGCCGGCGACGCTTGGCAAGCCCGACTCGCGCCGCTAAATAGGCGCTCCTTCCGGGGCCATCCCCCGCCGGGGCCGCTTTAGCTCAGCTGGTAGAGCACATCATTCGTAATGATGGGGTCAGGTGTTCGAGTCACCTAAGCGGCACCATTTCCTTCGCCGATCCGTGTTTCGTCAGTTTCCGCCGCCCCGGGGCGGCGGTCGGCATTGACGCGGCGGTTGCGGCGCCGCCAAATACCGACGTTCTTTCAGCTCCTGGGGGGGGGAAGCCATGCGGATCGTCCGGAAGATCGCCTTCATTCTCGCGTTGACTGCGGCCCAGATGACGGCGGTCGCGCCGGCGATGGCGGCGCCTGTCACAATCCGGTTCTCCACCACGGAGGCCAACTCGGGCGAGAGTCTCGCGGCCAAGCTCGACAGCGCCATGGCCCAGAAGGCCGAGAAGATCGTCGTCGTGATCTCGCCCTTCACCCAGACGCTGCCCGATCCTGTCGCCGTCTGGCTGAAGAAGATCGAGCAGTCCGGCGGCGAGATCTATGTCCGCAGCCTGACCATGGGCCTGCTGATCGACATCATCGGCATCGTCCTGCCCCACGTCGTGGTCATCCTGCGGGAAATTGTCGACAACTGGCTGGATTCGCTCGGCTACGGCGACCCGGCGAAGAACTACAACGCCATGATCGTGACCGATAAAACCGGTGACGGCGCGGCGACCTGCTTCGTGCGCGTTGAATTCTATCTGAGGAACAGCGCCGCCTGGGCCGCCGAACGGGCCAAGGGCAAGCCCCTCTCGGAGGCCTCGGTGTCGACCGAGGGCACGCCGGCTGGGACCACCCAGGCCTGCCCGGCAGGCTAGTGGAGCGACCGGCGTGACGCGTGTTTCGTGGACCGCCCGAGGCCTGTCGCTGATCACGGCGCTGTGGGTCACGGCGGCGATCCTCGCAAGCCCGGCGCGGGCGCTGGCCGACGATACCCTGACCTGCGCCCCGGCGCCGTTCGGCGAAAAGCGGGTCGCGCTGGTCATCGGCAATGCGGCCTATGCCGCCGGTAACGCCCTGACCACGCCCGGGTCCGACGCGACTGCCGTCGCCGCAGCCCTCTGCGCCCACGGCTTCGACGTCGGACGCGCCTGGATCGACCAGCGCGGCCCGGACCTCAGGACGTTGCTGGCCGACATAACCGAACGGGCCCAGGGCGCCGATCAGGTCGTGGTCTACTATTCCGGCCATGGCATCGAGTGGAAGGACGGCTACAGCCGGTTCCTGGGCGTCGACTGGGACGGGTCCGGCGAGCCGCCTGACATCGTCGCGATCTCGATCACCCAGATCAAGCAGGCCCTGGCCGACAGTGGCGCGCGGGCCAAGATCATCATCATCGACGCCTGCCGCAACGGCGAACCGCCGCTGGAGACACTCAAGCGGGCCTATAGCGGGGGCGACGTGACGCCGCCCGCCGCCGGGCTCCAGACCATCACCCTGTATTCAACGGGGCCGGGCAAGACGAGCCTGTCAGAGGCCGAGGGCGGCCATTCGCTGTTCACAGGCCCGCTGCTGCGGCGGCTCGCCGAGCCGGGTTGGCCCTGGCTGCGGCTGTTCAACCAGGTGATGCTCGATGTTGGCGCGACCGGGGACGTGCGACTCCCGCAATCGATCGGTCTGATCGACGATCGGCTGGCGCCCGGTGTGCTGACCGAACAGGTCCGTCTGAATGCGTCCGACACGGCGCGGCCCGCCGAGCGACCGACCCACTTTGCCCAGCTGGTCACCGATGCGCGTGGCCATTTTGTCTACTGGCGCCTGGATCCCTCGGCCAGCACGCCAACGCCGACCGACCCGGGCGAGCGCTATTTTCTGGCGGCGTTGCAAGCCGCGTCCCGCGGGGGCGCCGACGCAATGGTCGAGGCCGTGGGACTGCTCCGCCGGGCGGCCGACGCCGGCAATGTCGAGGCCCGGACCAACCTGGCCTACCACCACGCCACGGGTCGTGGGGTGGCGGTCGACATCACGACGGCGGAACGACTGTGGCGCGAGGCCGCCGGGCTCGGATCGGCGGTTGCCATGGACAGTCTGGGCGTGCTGGAACGGTCCGTCGGCGACGACGGCTCCAGCCCCTTCTGCGATCGCTCGACCGGTCCGACGGACTGGACGGAGAAGGATATCGCGGCCGTTGGCTGGTTCCAGAAGGCGCATGATCTAGGCCTCGCCGCCGCGACGACCGACCTGGCCTTCATGAAGATCATGGGGCGAGGAACGCCGCGCGACTGCCCCGGGGGGCGGGCCCTGTTGCAGGCTGCGGCCGCGGCCGACGATCCCAGCGGGGTCGGCTATCTCGCGACGGCGCTTGAACGGGGCTGGGGCGGGCCCAAGGACGCCGCGGCGGCGCGAGCGAATTTCGTCAGGGCGCGAGACCTGGGCGACCCGGACGCCATGGCCTGGTGGGCTATGGACGTCCTGAAGACCGCCACGGGCGCCCAGCGACGGGACGCGATCGCTCTTCTGGAACGGGCGGCGGCGACCGGGGCGCCCGGCGCCCAGTACTCGGCCGCGACCTGGATCGAACAATTCGAACCCTGTCGGCTGGCCGAGGCGGCGACCCTGTATCGCCTGGCCGCCCAAGGTGGCTACCCGTCAGCCTACGGGCGGCTTGCGCAGATCGAGCGGCTTCAGGCCGAGCGGGGCGGAAGTCTGGCCTGTCCGCCGCTTTAGTCTGCCCGGCGTCCGCGCGGCGGAAGTCGCCGGCCTAGTGCGCGCCGGCCAGCACCACGCCGACCAGGACGGCGGCGTACTGCACGGCTGCCGCGGCGACCACATGGCCGTGCCAGACGGCCCGGCGGAAATGGAACGTCTTCATCAGGTAGAAGATTACCCCGGTCGAATAGAGCAGCCCGCCGATGCCCAGCAGCAGCAGGGCGACCCAGGACACGCTGTCGATCATCGGCTTGAGGGCCACCAGCACGGCCCAGCCGAGGGCGAGGTACAGGGCGACCCAGAACTTCTTTCCCAGGCCGGGCAGGAACAGCTTTCCCGCCACGCCCAGCAGGGCCAGCGTCCAGACCCCGGCGGTCATGCCGATGGCCCAGGCGCCGGTCAGGCTCTGGGTCGTGAAGGGCGTGTAGCTGCCGGCGATCATCAGGAAGATGCCGGCATGGTCGAACCGTCGCAGCAGCGGTCGCCAGGGGGCCTTGCCGAAATTATAGGCCAGCGAGCAGCCGAGCATCAGCGCCATGCCCACGGCGTAGACCGCCACCGAGCCGATCTGCCCCGGCGCGCCGCGGGCCACGGCCAGGCCGAGCAGGATCCCGCCGCCGAACAGGGCGAAGGCAAGGCCGACGATATGCACGACCAGATCCGCGCACTTGGCGGCCGACGTCGGATAGTGGGTCGCGGAGGTGTCCATGCCCTAGAGACTACCGGGCGATTGTGACGGCAGAAAGCGCAGCCGGGCCACAAGTCCGGTTGTTCGGTAGTCCGCCGCGAAGTCGCCGGCCAGTTCGCCCTTGACCAGCCCGTGGATCAGGCGGCTGCCGAAGCCCGTCGTCGTCGGCGGTTCGGCCGGGGGGCCGCCCGATTCGCGCCAGTCGAGCGCGACGCGGCCGTCGGGGTCGCGGCGCCAGACGACGTCGAGCGCGCCGTCGGCGGCATAGGCGCCGTACTTGGCGGCGTTGGTCGCCAGCTCGTGGATGATCAGGGCCAGGTTGACCGCCGACGAGGCGTCGAGGGGCACAGACGGCCCCTCCAGCGACAGCCGTCGCCCGCCGAGGTCGCTGTACGGCCGCAGCTCGGCCTCCAGCACCTCGCGCAGATCGGCGTGGGCGCCGCCCTTGCCGGTCAGCAGGTCGTGGGTCTTGGACAGGGCCAGCAGGCGCGCCTCGAACGCCTCGCGGAAGGCTCCGATCGAACCGGCCGAGCGGCTGGTCATGGTGGCGATCGACAGCACCGTGGCGAGGATGTTCTTCACCCGGTGGCTCATCTCGTGGACCAGCAGCCGCTGGCGGGCTTCGCTGGCTTCGAGCATCGCCTGGGCGGCGCGTTGCTCGGTCACGTCGGTGTTGACCCCGACCATGCCGACGAACACGCCATCCTCGAAGCGCGGCTGGGCGACGGTCTCGAGAATGCGGATCTCGCCATCGGCGCGGCGGTAGCGGCCCTCGCAGCGGAACGGCGCCCGGCGGGCCATGCCGTCGCTGAACGGGCCGAACACCTTGTCGCTGTCCTCGGCGAGCAGGGTCGACGACCAGGTGAAGGTTTCCACGCCGTCGTCCGGGACGCCCCAGAAGGCGCGCAGGGCGCGGTTCAGATAGACGCAGCGGCCGTTCGCGTCGCCGCGCCACAGCAGCGCGGGCGCGTCCTCGGCGACGGAGGTGAAGCTCTGGAATGGCACGTCCGGCCCCGCCCTTTATCGGTGCGCAGAAACACAGAATGGGGAGCGGCCGTCAAGCCGGAGGCCGACGGTCAGAGGCGGAAGGCGGCCAGTCGTTCGTAGTGCGGTCGCGCCGCGTCGGCGATGCGGCGCAGGTCGCCGTCGAGGTCGTCCGGGCCGGCCTCGGCGCGCGGGGGGCCAAAGCCGGTCGAGGCCTCGACCGCGTCGTACCAGGCCGGGGCCCAGACGCCGTCGCTGTCACG
>DAORNX010000222.1:0-4653 GCA_035441225.1 Caulobacter sp. | reverse complement strand
ACGATCTTCTGGGCCGACCCGAAGGAGGACATCTCGGTGGTCTTCATGACCCAGTTGATGCCCTCGGCGACGTTCAACTTCCGCGGCCAGCTCAAGAGCCTGGTCTATTCGGCGATCGAGGACTGACGCTTAAGGGTAGGTGTCGCGGATCCAGCGGGCGCCGCCGGCGTCATCGCCGGCCCAGGCGCGGCTGGGGCCGGCGGCGTTGCGGACGGCGGCGGCGGCGTCGGCCGTGCAGCTGCTCTCGTCGATCACCGTCAGGCCCGGCAAGGGCTCCAGCGACACATAGCGACGCTTGCCGCCCGTCATGGCGTCGGCCGGCGGCGGTGGACCGCACAGGACCGGCCAGCTGGCGAAGGCCGTGATGGACCCGGCCGCCCTTTCCGTCGGCTCAAGGCCGAAGAACTGGTAGTCGACCTTGCCGTCCTCGGTCATGCCGACCTGCAGGATCGGCGGATCGCCGGCCGACAGCACGACCGACAGGCTGGTCCATGCGCCGGCCCCCGTCGCATCGTCCTTGCCGGGCGGGTCGTAGCCCAGCACCTCGCCGCCGCGCACCAGCATCCAGTCGGCGCAGTCCGGCCAGCGGGTTACCGGCTTGCGCGCGTCGAAGCGGCAGTCGGCGCTGTCGCTGTCCTCGAGCACCCACAGCCCGTCCCTCAGGTGGGTGGCATCGGCCGTGTCGTCGGCGAAGAACAGCGGATGGTCGCTGTGCACACGGTTGCAGCCACCCAGCAACAGCAGGAGAAGCAGACCCAGCAGGACTCTCATGGCGACGCCCTCCGATCACGGACGCGTGAGCATGGCGCCGATCCGGACCGGCCGCACGTCAAATTCCGATGCAGCGCCGGCGCCCGTCCAGCCGTTGTTAAGCATTCTGGCCCATTGAAATGGGCTGATTTCCGGAGACCTGCCCGTGCCGATGCCCGCCGCCGATCTCGAGTCTCGCCTGCGCACCGCGTTTCCCGGGGCCGAGATCGTGATCACAGACCTGGCCGGCGACGGCGACCACTACAAGGCGCGCATCGTCTCGCCCGCCTTCCGCGGCCTGTCCCGGGTTCGCCAGCACCAGCTGGTCAACAAGGCGCTGGCCGATGTGCTGGGCGGCGCCCTGCACGCCCTGGCGCTCGAAACCGCCGCTCCGGCCGACTGACCCATGCGCTACCGTCCCTACGGCAATTCCGGTCATGTGGTGTCGGCGGTGTCCGTGCTGCTCGACAGCGCTGTTCGCCATTCGGCCCGCGACTGGCGCAACCTGATCACCGCGGCCATGGACTGCGGCATCAACGCCTTCGAACTCGCCGGCGACGCGCCCGCTCTCATCGAGGGCGCGGCGGAGGCGCTGGCCGACATCGAGCGCAACCTGCTGTTCATCGCCTGGCGGCCGACCAGCCTGCCCGCCGAACCCGCCGCGACCGTGGAGGCCCTGCTGACCCGGACCGGCCTTGGCTATCTCGACCTGATGAATTTCGACGACGTCCCGCCCCCGTCGGAGGTGCTGGCGCGACTGAAGCAGGGACGCTGGGTGCGCTCGTTCGGCCTGACCAGCGACGACGAGGACACCGACCTGCTGATCTCCAGCGGCCTGTTCGACGCCCTGACGACGGCCTACAGCCCCGTGTCGGGCTGGCGCGACCGCAACCGGCTGAAGGCGGCGGCCGAGCGCGACATGGCCGTGATCGCCCGCGACATCTGGCCCGAGGCGATGCAGCCCAGGTCGCGGCTGTTCAAGATTCCGCACCTCGGGCGCCGCGCCAACCCGCTGGCCGGCATCGGCGGCTACAACTTCCTCGAGACGACCCCCGGATGGTCGGCCGAGGAAATCTGCCTGGCCTATGTGCTGACCGAGCCGGCCGTGACCACCGTGCGGTTCCAGATTGACCGTATCGACCGGCTGGTCCGGCTGGCGGAGGTCTCCGACCGCGACCTGCCCACGGGCGTCGCGGCCCAGATCGAGATGGCGCGGTTCTCGTCGGACGGCTCGCGGATCGGCGCGCGGGGTTGACCGGACCGGGCCGGGCGCCTAGCTGATAAGGTGAATTT
Organism: Caulobacter sp.; assembly: GCA_035441225.1. GTDB lineage: Bacteria > Pseudomonadota > Alphaproteobacteria > Caulobacterales > Caulobacteraceae > Caulobacter. The sequence continues at coordinate 2,610 of DAORNX010000222.1, read as the reverse complement.
CCAAGCCCAAAGGCCCCTGCCGTGACCGACGCCGCTGTCGCCAATCCCGCCCACGATTTCATCGCCCGCACCGTGACCGAACACCCGGTCGTGCTGTTCATGAAGGGCGAGCCGGAACAGCCGCGCTGCGGCTTCTCGGCCCAGGTCGTGCAGATCCTCGACCACCTGGGCGTCGACTTCGTCGGAGTCGATGTGCTGCAGAGCGAGGTCCTGCGCGACGGGATCAAGGTCTACAGCGACTGGCCGACCATTCCGCAGCTGTATGTGAAGGGCGAATTCGTCGGCGGCTGCGATATCGTGCGCGAGATGTTCCAGGACGGTGAGCTGAAGACGCTGCTGGAATCCCAGGGTCTGCTCTCCTGAAACTGCTCGAGCCGCCCGCGGGCCGGCAGGTCTTCACCCTGCCGTTTCATCCCAAGCCGTCGGACATCGACGAGAACGGCCATGTGAACAACGTGGTCTATCTCGGCTGGGTGCAGGACATCGCCATCGCCCACTGGCGTTCGCGGGCTCCGGTCGAGGAGGCCGCGCGCTGGGCTTGGGTCGTGCTGCGCCACGAGATCGACTATCGCCGCCCGCTGATGCCCGGCGAGGACGCTGTCGGCCGCACCTGGGTCGGCGAGCGCCGCGGCCCCCGTTTCGACCGTTTCGTGCGCATCGACGGCCCCGATGGCGAGATGTGCGCCCAGACGCATTCGGAGTGGGTGCTGGTCGACGCCGTCAGCAAGCGCCCGGCGCGGGTGCCGGCGTGGATGGAAGAGATGTTCAGCTAGAGCGCGCCCGGGCCGGTCCAGGCGACCACCGGATTGGCCACGAACACGCCGGCACGGCCGTCCAGGCCCAGCTCTTCCCAGGTGAACATCAGTTCGACCCGGCCCTGGGCGAAGCTCTTGCACCGGTCGAGCGTCTTGCGGCCGAAGGCCACCCGCGCCCCGGCCGGCGTCTTCTCGACGAAGAAGGCGAAATCCTCCTTCTTCGTACAGCCGTTGGAGGCCACACGGATGGCCAGCACCCGGTCGTCCGTGCTCACGGTGTAGAGCGGCTCCAGCAGCTCGAACCCCGCCCCCTCCGGCGGCGCGACGCGGGCCGTGGCGCAGCCGGCGAGCAGCAGGGCTCCGGCGATGAGAAGGACGCGGCGGTTCATGGGGGGAGGAGAGACGGACGGGCCGCGCTTGTCCAGACTTCGCAACAGGCGGATGAGACCTGATGTCTTGATGAGCATTCTTGCTCCGGCGGGACCTTCGTCAAGGACGGGCCCGCAGGGCCCGCCGCTGCGCGGCCGCGAAGCGGTCCTTGACCAAGGTCACGTCCGGAGCGGACCATTCCATCAAGGCCTTCAGGGCTCTCCCTCACCAGATTTAGATGCCGGCCGCGCCATAGCAAAAGGGCCCCGGATTGCTCCGGGGCCCTTCGCAACTTTGTCTGGCGACAATCCTACGAGGCGTAGAATTCGACGACCAGGTTCGGCTCCATCTTCACCGGATAGGGCACTTCGGCCAGTTCCGGGGCGCGGACGAAGGTCGCCGCCATGTGGCGGGCGTCCACGGTGATGTAGTCGGGGGTGTCACGCTCGGACGAGCCCAGGGCTTCGAGCACCAGGGCCATGTTGCGCGACTTCTCGCGGACGCTGACGACGTCGCCGGCCTTCACGCGGTAGGAGGCGATGTTGACGCGCTTGCCGTTGACCAGCACGTGGCCGTGGTTGACGAACTGACGGGCGGCGAAGACGGTCGGCACGAACTTGGCGCGGTAGACCACCGCGTCGAGGCGGGCTTCCAGCAGGCCGACCAGGTTCTCGGCCGTGTTGCCCTTGCGGCGCGCGGCTTCGGTGTAGGTGCGGCTGAACTGCTTTTCGGTCAGGTTGCCGTAGTAGCCCTTCAGCTTCTGCTTGGCGCGCAGCTGCAGGCCGAAATCGGAGACCTTGGACTTGCGGCGCTGGCCATGCTGGCCGGGGCCGTAGGAGCGGCTGTTCACCGGGGACTTCGGACGACCCCAGATGTTCTCGCCCATCCGGCGGTCGATCTTGTACTTGGCGCTGTGGCGCTTGGACATAAATAGCTCTTCTTCAGTTCGACCCGGGCCGGCGCCCCCGTGAGTGGAGGCGCGATTTCAACGGCGGCTTCGTGTCACCCGTCATGAAATCCAGCACCGTCCGGCAAGCCGGCGGCGTTGGAAGGCGCGCTTATGATGGAGGGGTGGCGGGGAGTCAACGTCTACACCTCGGTCCCGTCAACGGGGGAGCCAAAACTCTCCCCTCCCCCCGACTCGCCAACTGCCCTTAGATGCCCCCGGGCAATCTTCGAATCCTCGGGGCCGATGGCATTCGACACACCTCAAGCCCGCAGGACCTTCGCCATCGTCGGCGGGGGGTTCAGTGGCGCGCTGCTGGCGCTGAAGTTGACCGCCGCGCGGCCGGACTGGCGCGTGGCGCTGGTCGATCCGTCGAGCCGGCCGGGACGCGGCCTGGCCTACGGCGCCTGCGCCCCTTCCCACCTGCTCAATGTGCCGGTCGCCAGGATGGAGGCCGGCCTGACCCCGCCCTTCAGCGACTGGCTGAGCGGGCGGCCCGAAATGGCCGAGGCCCTGGCCGAGAGCGACGGGGCGATGAGC
>DAORNX010000221.1:0-4674 GCA_035441225.1 Caulobacter sp. | reverse complement strand
GCCGCCGGCCCATTCGCCGTTCGCCGCCCTGGCCGGGCTGAAGGTCGCGCCGCCCCGTCGGCGCCGGCCCCGCCGGCGCAAGCCCGCCGCATCATGAGCGACGAGTCCTGTCGCGCCGATGTCTGGCTGTGGCGCGCGCGCTTCTTCAAGACGCGCTCGATGGCGGCCCGTTTCGTCGACGAAGGGCGGGTGCGGTTCACCCGCGCCGGGGTCGCCGGCCGACTCGACAAGGCCTCGCGGGCGCTGAAGCGTGGCGACTCCCTGGTCTTCGCCGTGGGCGGCCGGGTGATCGCGGTTCGCCTGGAGGCGTTTGGAGAGCGGCGCGGTCCCCCCGCCGAGGCCCGGGCGCTCTATGCCGTGATCGAGGCGGGGCCGTAGCCCGGTCCCGGCGATCTGCGCCAGATCAAATCTGCCGCGCCATCTTGAGTTTTCCTGCGGCCACTGAGAGACCTCGCCGCATTGACAAGCCGGCCCCCGCCTTTGAAAAGGCGCCCGCACCCAACCGTCTGGACCGCCAAGATTACCGATGACCTATATCGTCACCGACGCCTGCATCAAATGTAAGTTCATGGACTGCGTGGAGGTCTGCCCGGTCGACTGCTTCTACGAGGGCGAGAACTTCCTGGTGATCAGCCCCGACGAATGCATCGACTGCGGCGTCTGCGAACCCGAATGCCCGGTCGACGCGATCAAGCCGGACACCGAGGACGAGCCCGACGGCAAGTGGCTGAAGATCAATTCCGAATACGCCCGGGTGTGGCCCAACATCACGCTCAAGGGCGAACCGCCGGCGGACGCCGAGGCGTTCGAACGCGAGACCGGCAAGTTCGAGAAGTACTTCAGCGAGAAGCCCGGCAAGGGCTCCTGAGACGCCGGAGCGGAAGGCCGACGGGCGCCGACTGTATTCGCAACTCTTTCTTTAGGCTCAATTTTGTGATAGGGTCCTGTCTGACGTGACGGGTCCGCCGTCGCGCCTTGGTTCAAGAACAGCCGCAAGTGAACGGCGCGCCTGATTGAAGGCGAGGGTGTCCTAGAGGTCTGTCCACACTGAAACGAAATCCCCCCGCGGTTTACGCCGCGGTCGGAGGAGTTTTCGTCTCGTTCTGGCTGTCTCCGGGCTGCGGCCCGCGGGGAGGACCCCCGCGGACAGGGTGCAAGAGAAGGACGAACATATGAGCAAGTCTGGTCTGGCGTTTTCGGTCGACGACCATGTTGTCTACCCCGCCCACGGGGTGGGCACGATCCGCGCGGTCGAGACCCAGGAAGTCGCCGGCATGTCGCTCGAGGTCTATGTCATCACCTTCGACCACGAGAAGATGACCCTGCGGGTGCCGACCAAGAAGGCCGTCACCTCGGGCCTGCGTCCGCTCGCCGAGGGCAATGTGGTGTCCAAGGCGCTGACGACCCTCAAGGGCCGCGCCCGGGTCAAGCGCACCATGTGGTCGCGCCGCGCCCAGGAATACGAAGCCAAGATCAATTCCGGCGACCTGATCTCGATCGCCGAGGTGGTGCGCGACCTGCACCGCGCCGAGAACCAGCCGGAACAGTCCTATTCGGAGCGGCAGCTCTATGAATCGGCGCTGGACCGCATGGCCCGCGAAGTCGCCGCGATCGAAAAGATCGACCGCGACGCCGCCGTCGGCATCCTGACCAAGTCCCTGCAGAAAGCCGCCTAGGCGTTCTCAGGTGCTGTGATTTCGTGAGACGCCCGGCGGCGACGCCGGGCGTTTTGCTTTGCGCGGGGCGTGATGTCGGGGACATGTACCGAAGGTACGTGTCCCCTAATCCCGCGGCCTTTGGCCTGCTTCGGCAAGTGGTCTCCCCTCCCGAAGGTCGGCTCGGAGGCGAGCGAGATCATCCCCCCGCAGGTCGACTTCAAAGAACCCGTCGCCCTCCTCATCCAACACCGCGTTGACCGCGCCCGGGGTAATCAGGCGATCCGCCCTGACGCCGAGATGCGCCTGAACACTCGACCAGGGCCAGTCCGCCGCCCTCTCGACGAGACCCGCGCGAACCGGATTGAGGCCAACGTATCTCAGGCAGCGCCGGAAGTAGGCGTCATCCATGGGTGACGACTGGAAGCGCCCTTGCCAGAGACACCCGGTCCAAGTCTCCCTCGCGTTGATATACCGGGTGTATTTGAGGTGCGTCCGGCCGACGGCGATTGCCAGGCCCATCTCGTCCCGAGGCGTGGCGATCAGATGCACGTGGTTGGGCATCAGACAGTAGGCCAGGACTTCAACACCCGCCGCTCTGAACTGGTCACCGGCAATCGTCAGGTAGGACGCGTAGTCAGCCGGCCGGAAGAAGGTGGGTTGGCGACGGTTCCCACGCTGCACCACGTGGTGAGGTAACGCGGGAATGACGGTGCGGGCCTGACGCGGCATCACTTACCATAACGTGCATATCTCAATTTACAATCTCTCAGATATTTTGATTGGGGGACACGTACCTTGCAGGTACATGTCCCCGATGACCCTGCCCGCCTCCCCGTCCTCCGCCCGCAATCGCGAGCCGATCCTCGCGCAGCTGCGCCGCTGGCTGCCGGCCGCCGGGACGGTGCTCGAGGTGGCCAGCGGACTGGGCGAGCACGCCGCCTGGTTCGCCGAGGCCTTGCCGGGGATCACCTGGCAGCCGACCGACCGGTCTGAGGACGCGCTGGAGATCCTGAGAGCGCGGCGCGAGGCGGCTGGCCTGGCCAACCTCGCCCCGCCGCGGGTCCTCAACGCCGCCGAGCCGGACAGCTGGCCGCTCGACCGGGCCGACGCGGTCGTCTGCATCAACATGGTCCACATCTCGCCCTGGGCGGCGACGCAGGGGCTGATGGCCGGGGCGGCGCGGGTGCTGCCCGTCGGTGGGCCGCTGATCCTCTATGGCCCGTACATCGAGGCCGGGGTCGACACCGCGCCGAGCAACCTCGCCTTCGACGCGGACCTCAAGCGCCGTGATCCCGCCTGGGGCCTGCGGGACCTGGCCGCCGTCACGGCGCTGGCCGCCGAACACGGCCTGACCCTCGCCGGGCGGGTCGCCATGCCGGCCAACAACCTCTGCCTGCTGCTGCGGCGGTAACGCTGCCAGTGGACTGCCCCAACGGCGCCCGTCCAGTCTTGGCGAAGCATCACACAGACCCGAGTCCCCGCCGATGAAACCACCCGCCTGGCGCCAGGACCGCGCCCTCTATCCGCACAGCGTCCGGGTGCAGACCCGCTATCACGACGAGGACCGGCTGGGGCACGTCAACAACATCGCCGTGGCGGCCTATTACGACGAGGCGCGCTCGCAGCTGATGCGGCGCACCTTCGCGCTGACGAACGGCCTGACCGGGGTGCGGATCGTCACCGCCGACGTGCGGGTCAGCTACATGGGCGAGGTGTTCCACCCCGGCGATGTGGAGGTCGCCTCCGGCATCCTGCGGATCGGCAATTCTTCGTGGGAGATCGGCCAGACCATGTTCCAGAACGACCGCTGCGTCGGGGTCGCCACCACGGTGCTGGTCCAGGCCTCGGAGGCCGGCGCGGGGACGATCGTCCCCGAACTGCGCGCCGCGCTGGAGCAGCTGATGGTGGTTCAGCCGTAGGAGACCCGTACCGTCGGTACATGTCCCCTACCCGACCGCCGCCACCCGTTTGGCCAGCGCCTCGTTGACCGCCACATAATGGGGCCGGAAGTCGCGCTCGAGCTGCTCGGCTGAGAAGGTCATGGCGATCAGGCCGCTCATGTTCTCGCCGTGAATCAGCTTCGTCCCCTCGGGCGCGGGCTCCAGCAGGAACAGGTGCGTGCCGTGGAACAGCAGCGGCACGACGCCGGTCCAGGCCAGGGCCGTGTAGGGCTCAAAGGTGGTCAGGCGCACCGTCTGGGTCACCGTCGCGCCGGGTTTGCCCGCCGGATTGAGGAAGGTCGTGCGGACCTTGCCGCCGGCCCGGGCCTCGCCCTGCGCCGCGATGTTGAGCGGGTTCCACTCGTGATAGCGGTCGAAGTCGGTCAGCACGGCCCAGACCTTCGCCGGCGGCGCGGAGATGACGGCCTCGGTGCGGATCTGTTTCATGGCGGCGAGCCTGCCGGAGCCCGGCGGCGGGATCAACCGTCCGCCGCGGCGCGCGCGCGTCGGGAGCATGCCTCCTTCTCCACGGCGGCAGGTGATCCACGGTTACCCTGCCCGCGTATCGCCGTTCAAAGGAGACAGGCCATGGCGGTCGCATCGGAAGGCGGACTGGTCGAGCGGCGCTTCATGCGGGAGGCGATGCGCGCGCCATTGCTGGACGTGGACCGCGAGCAGGCCCTGGCGCGGCGCTGGCGCGACGAGGCCGACGACGCGGCCCTGCAGGAGCTGACCGGCGCCTATATGCGGCTGGTCATCGCCATGGCCGGCAAGTTCCGCCGCTATGGCCTGCCGATGGCCGACCTGGTGCAGGAGGGCGCGGTCGGGCTGATGCAGGCGGCCGACCGGTTCGACCCCGACCGCGGGGTGCGGTTTTCCACCTATGCCGGATGGTGGGTGCGGGCGGCGATGCAGGACTATGTGCTGCGCAACTGGTCGATCGTGCGCACCGGGACCACCGCCTCGGCCAAGAGTCTGTTCTTCAAGCTGCGCGGCCTGCGCGCCCGGCTGGGCGACCTCGAGGGGCGACTGACCGCCGAGGCGCGGGCCGGCATCGCCGCCGCCCTCGGCGTCGA
>DAORNX010000220.1:0-4675 GCA_035441225.1 Caulobacter sp. | reverse complement strand
CGAGGATCAACTCGACCTCGTCGCCGACAAAGGCCAGCGGCGGGTTGAGCAGGAAGGTCGATCCGAACTCGGACCGCTTGATCACACCCCGCGCCGAAAAGCCCGAGCGCTGGCCGGCCATGCCCGAGACGTAGCCGTTGAAGACCACGTCGAGCGTCACCGGTTTCGTCACGCCGCGAAGGGTCAGGTCGCCGGTCATGGTCCCCTTGCCCGGGCTGGTCTGGACGATCGAGGTGGAAACGAAGCGGACGGTCGGGTTGGCCTTGGCGTCGAGAAACTTCTCGGCGAACTCCCCATTGATCTTCGGCTCGCCGGTGTCGAGGGAGGCGGCCTGGAAGGTCGCCTCGACCCGGGCCGTCTGCGGCGACTTCGGGTCCCAGTCGTAAGACGCGTCAAAGCCGGTGAAACGGACCGTGTAGTCCGCCAGGCCCATATGCCGGACACGGGCGATCAGGCTGGCGTGGGTCTTGTCCACCGCATAGGTCCCGGCGGGCATGTCGGCGGGGTCCGTGGAGGGCGCCGCCAGCGCCATCGGGGCGGTCATCAGGACAAGGGCCAGGGCGAGTGAGAACGGGCGGAACATGGCGACCTCGATTGTGACCGGTTGTGTTGCAGAACTACATAGGTCCGGAGTGGGGCGGAGGAAAGGCCGAGGCTTCACGAAACGGCGACCGGCGTCCTACAACGCTCCGGCACAGGGAGACGCTCCATGACCTATCGTCCGCCACTCCGCGACATGACCGCCGCGCTGAAGGCGGCCGGCTTCGACCGGCTGGGCGATGCCTTCCCGGACGCCGACGCCGAGACGGCCTGGGCCGTGCTCGAGGCTGCGGGCGAGTTCGCCGCGGGGGTGATCGCGCCGCTGAACCGCCAGGGCGACCTGAGCGGCGCGACCTACGCCAACGGGCGGGTGACCGCGGCGCCCGGCTTCGCCGACGCCTATCGCCAGTTCGCCGCGGGCGGCTGGAACAGCCTGTCCGCGGAGGCCGACTTCGGCGGTCAGGGCCTTCCCAAGACGCTCGAGATCGCGGTCTTCGAAATGATCCAGGCCGCGAGCCTGGCCTTCGGTCTGTGCCCGATGCTGACCCAGGGGGCGATCGAGGCGCTGGCCGCCCACGGTACGGACAGCCAGAAGGCGCGTTTCCTGCCCCGGCTGGTCAGCGGCGAATGGACCGGCACGATGAACCTGACCGAGCCGCAGGCCGGCTCGGACCTGGCCGCCCTGACCACCCGGGCCGAGCCGGACGGCGAGGGCGGCTGGCGCCTGACCGGGCAGAAGATCTTCATCACCTGGGGCGAGCACGACGTCGCCGACAACATCGTCCATCTGGTGCTCGCCCGCCTGCCCGACGCGCCGGAGGGCAGCCGCGGCATCTCGCTGTTCGTCTGCCCCAAGCGACTGCTGAACGCCGACGGAACGGCCGGCGCGCCCAACGCGGTGCGGCCAGTCGGCGTCGAACACAAGCTGGGCATCCACGGCTCACCGACCTGCGTGATGGCCTTCGAGGGGGCGAAGGCCGAGCTGGTCGGCGACCCGCACCAGGGCCTGGCGGCGATGTTCACCATGATGAACGCCGCCCGGCTGCAGGTTGGCGCCCAGGGCGTCGGCATCGCCGAGCGGGCCTGGCAGCAGGCGTTGGCCTTCTCGCTGGAGCGGCGACAGGGGCGGTCGGCCTGGACCGGCGAGAACAACGCCCCGATCCATGACCATCCGGACGTCCGCCGCATGCTGATGCTGATGCGGGCGAAGATCCTCGCCGCCCGGGCCATCTGCCTGTCGACGGCGGTCGCCGCGGATCTGTCGCGCCACGCGGCGACCGAGGACGAACGCACAACGGCCAAGCTGCGTGAGGAACTGCTGACTCCGATCGCCAAGGCCTGGTCGACCGACCTCGGCGTCGAGGCCGCCAGCCTGGGGGTGCAGATTCATGGCGGCATGGGCTTCATCGAGGAGACCGGCGCGGCGCAGCACTATCGCGACGCCCGCATCCTGCCGATCTACGAGGGGACCAATGGCATCCAGGCGATCGACCTGGTCGGCCGCAAACTGACCCTCGGCGGCGGCGCGGCGCTGGCCTCATTGCTGGCCGACATCCGCGAGACCGCGGCGGGCGAGCCCCGCCTGGCGGCCGGTGCGGATGCTCTGGAAGAAGCCGCCACCTGGCTGTCGGCCCGCAAGGGCACGCCCGACGCGCTGGCGGGCGCGACGGGGTTCCTGAAACTGGCGGGCGATGTGACGGGCGGTTGGATGCTGGCGAAGATGGCGGCGTCCGACGCGGCCTACGCCGGAGTCTCGCGCTTCTACGGCGAGCAGATTCTGGCCACGGTCCCGGGCCAGGTGGCCGGGGTGGTCCAGGGCGCTGCGGTGCTGGAAGTGGAATAGCAGAAGGGGACACGTACCGAAGGTCCGTGTCCCCCAATAGAGCTGTCACAGGGGTTGGGGGGACACGTGCCTTCGGCACATGTCCCCGATCAGAACCCTACAGCTGCGCCAGCATGTAGTCGGCCGACGAGACCTTGAATTCGCCGCCGGCCTCGACGTTCAGCGTGTCGACCACGCCGTCCTTGACGATCATCGAGTAGCGCTGCGAGCGCAGGCCCATGCCGAACTTGCTGCCGTCCATCTCCAGGCCGATGGCCTTGGTGAAGTCGCCGTTGCCGTCGGCCAGCATGAGGATGTCGTCGCCCACGCCCTGGTCCGCGCCCCAGGCCTTCATCACGAACACGTCGTTGACCGAGATGCAGGCGATGGTGTCGACGCCCTTGGCGCGGAATTCGGCGGCGTGCTCCTTGAAGCCGGGCAGATGCTTGGCCGAGCAGGTCGGGGTGAAGGCGCCCGGCAGGGCCAGGACGGCGACGGTCTTGCCCTTGAAGATCTCGTCGGTGGTGATCGGACGGGGCCCCTCGGGTCCCGAGGTCATGAAGGTGGCGTCGGGCAACTTGTCACCGGCTTTGATCGTCATTGGGTCTCTCCCTGTCGCGGAACCGCGGTTGCTGGTGCAAATAGAGGCGACGGACCCCTTCGCCAAGCGGGCGACTTGAATCCGGCGCCATCAATGCCGATCATCAACGCATGACCGAGCCTTCGGAAGCAGACTTCCTGTCCGGCCGTCTCCTGATCGCCATGCCGGGCATCGGCGACCCCCGGTTCGAACGGGCCGTGGTGTTTCTCTGCGCCCATGACGCCGAACATGCGATCGGGCTGGCGGTCAATCGTCCGGTGGATGGCCTGACCCTGGAATCGCTGTTCGAGCGAATCGGTGTCGACCCGCCGGTGCGCCGCGTCGCCGACGAGCCGGTGCTGATGGGCGGGCCGGTGGAACGCGAGCGCGGCTTCGTGCTGCATACCGACGACTATCTGCTCGACGGAATCAGCCTGCCGGTGACCCGGGGCCTGGCCCTGACCACGACCCGCGACGTGCTTGAAGCCATGGGCGGTGAGGCGGCTCCGCGCCGGGCCATCCTGGCGCTCGGCTATGCCGGCTGGGGCCCGGGCCAGCTGGAGCGTGAGGTGCGCGAGAACGTCTGGCTGGTCTGTGATCCCGACGAGGCCCTGATCTTCGGCGACGACCACGACCACAAATGGTCGCGGGCCCTGGAGAAGCTGGGGATCTCGGCGGCGATGCTGTCGGAGGGTGGCGGTCGGGCATAGCGACGGCGCGATCCTCCCCGGAGCGCAGCGACGATCGTTCCGGCGGGCCTCGGCGCCGCCTCTCCACCATGCTCCGCATGGTCCCCCTCTCCGCTCCGCGGAGAGGAAGGGAGCTACCCCTGCCGGCGCACCGGCGCCGCCCCGTCGACGTAGCTCTCGTTGAGATAGACCTCCGCCTCCTGCGGCGAGAGGGCCGGGGCGTAGCCGAAGCCCTGGCCATAGTCGCAGCCCAGGTCGAGCAGCTGGCGGGCCATGATGGCGTTCTCGACGCCCTCGGCGACGACCTCGAGGTTGAGGTCCTGGCCGAGCTTGATCACCGACCGGACGATCTTGGCCGAGCCCTCGTTGGCGCCCATGGTGCGCACGAAGTAGCGGTCGATCTTCAGCGTGTCGAACGGCAGGCGGGTCAGGTAGCTGAGCGACGAGAAGCCGGTGCCGAAGTCGTCCAGCGCCAGGCCGGCGCCGCCGCCACGCAGCGCCCGCAACACCGCGGCCGCGCCCTCCGGGTCGCGCATGATGTCGCTCTCGGTGATCTCCAGCTTCAGCGAGCCGGGGGGCAGACGATGCTTGGCGATCAGGCCGGTGACGTCGGACACCAGCCCCTCGCGATGGATCTCGCCGGTCGACAGGTTGACGCTGACCGTCAGGTTGCCGGCGGCCGGGTGGCTCTGACGCCAGGCGGCCAACTGCCGGGCCGAGGCGCGCAGCATGTGCGCGCCCAGCTCGGCCATCATGCCCAGTTCCTCGGCCATCGGCAGGAAATCGTCGGGCGGGATCAGGCCGCGGCGAGGATGACGCCAGCGACACAGCGCCTCGAAGCCCGACAGGGCCCCGTCGGACAGCCGCACGACGGGCTGGAAGAAGGGCACCACCTCGCCGCGGGCGACCGCGCCGCGCAGGTCCGATTCCAGGGCCAGCTGCGACAGGCCATCGCTCTCCATCGCCCGGCCATAGGCCGCGCCGCCGCCGCGACCCGCGCTCTTGGCCGCCTCGACCGCCAGCTCCGCCCGGCGCAGCAGTTCG
>DAORNX010000219.1:0-4688 GCA_035441225.1 Caulobacter sp. | reverse complement strand
ATGCTCTGGCAGGGCCAGCAGGATCGCCGCGGCGGCCCGCGCCTGGGCCTGGCCGGTCTCGTCGAGGCCAGGATCGTCGTCCTGGTCGCCCCAGGTGGCCGAAGGCTTGCCGTGGCGGATCATGTAGGTGCGCATTCTGGCCTCTTCCGAGGGGGACATGCACTTCAGTGCGTGTCCCCGGGTCTCGCTGCAAGGGACACGCACTGAAGTGCATGTCCCTGCTCGTCAATCCGGCGTGAACAGGTTGCGCTTCCCGTCCGGATGACGCCCGACCACGCCGGTCCGGCCGACGCCCTCGCGGGCCTCAAGATCCCTGAGGGTCGCCTCGTCGTCCGGCGTGACCGCGATGAAGCGGCGGTCGTGGCTGTCGCGGCCGAAGACGATACCCATGTGATAGCCGTCGCGGGTGTGGACCACCGTGTAGGCCTCGATCGTCGCCGGGCCTTCCGGGTGCTCGACCAGCGGCGGATGCGGCAGGGCGTCGATCTGGCGCTGGATGACCGCCGGATCCTCGCGCTCCCACATCCCTTCGACCGGCGTGGTCGAATAGATGCCGGTCGACTGCTTGGTCAGGTACCAGCCGTTGGCCGTGCACAGGCCCCAGCTGCCCGGGCGGTCGCGCAGCTTGCCGATCATCGTGGCGATCGAGTGCATGGCGTAGTTGTTGCCCGGCCCGCCCATGTACGGCAGCCCGCCGGTCACGGTCAGGCCGCGCGGGTCGTCCAGCGACAGGCCCAGTTCCTCGGCGCCCACCTCGACCGCGATCGGGAAGCAAGAATAGAGGTCGATGTAGTCGAGGTCGTCAGGGCCGATGCGGGCCATCTCGAAGGCCCGTTTGCCGGTCAGGCGCATGGCCGGGCTGGAATGGAAGTCCTGGCGGTCCGACGGGTACCACAGGTCGCTGGCGTCGGCGCAGCCATGCAGGAACACCCACTTGCTCTCGGGAACGCCCAGCTCGCGCGCCTTGCGGACGCTGGCGATGATCACCCCGGCCGACTGGTCGACCTCCATGATGGCGTTGAGGTACTTCGGATAGGGAAAGCTGATCATGCGGTTCTGGTCGGTGACCGTGATCAGCTCCGATTCGCTGCGCTCGGTCGGGAACCAGGCGTGGGGATTGGTCGAGGCGACCTGGCTGAACGGCGCGAACAACCTGCCCAGGCGCTTCTGGTGATCTTCGATCGACCGGCCGTCGCGGGCCCGCAGGGCGTTCTCGAACATCGGGTAGACGTTGATCGGCCGGTTCAGGCCGTGGGCGTTCTCCTGCGGCGTCGTGCCGGGCCGGGGATCGCCGATCCTGGCGGGCTCGTCCTCGATGGCGAAGGGGTCCTCCCAGCCGGCGAAGCCGGCCCCGCCCTTGAGCCGCTTCATCAATGAACCGAGGAACTCCGCGCCGATGGCGATGGTCAGCTCGTTCTCGCCGCGGGCGATCCGCTCGCAGAGGGTGTTGACCAGCTGCTGGGGACTGTTGCCGCCCATGTGGGAGTAGATGGCGTAGCGCGGATCGGCGCCATAGGCCCGGGCGAGGCTGGCCGGGGGGTTCTTCAGGCGCGGAAACGGCAACTGCGACAAGGCGCCGGGAGCGTCGATGGTGAAGCCGACCACCGCCACGCCGTCGAGCTGCGCCAGCACGCCGGCCTCCAGCCCCGCGTCGGCGACCGCCCGTTCCGCCGCGATCTTGAGCAGATCGAGCGGCGACGGCGAGGTGTCGGCCGGACCGCGATAGGTGAATTGACCCGCTCCGATGATCACCGGTGTGTCGTCACGCATCGTTCCGTTCCCTTCCGCCTGCATTTCCGCCTCGGTAGCGCCCTGCCCCGGCGGCAACCAAGGCCTTTGGGCGCCCTGCCCTTGTCTTGGGCGCCGGGCGCCTGTTTGATGGGCGCCCCATCCTTTACGCTGCGCTGCAACGCGCGTCGGGAGCGACGGGCCTTGAACCGCTGCAAGGCCCCGTGCTCCGTCGCGCCAACCGCGCCACAGAGGCCCGCATGAAGAAGATCGAAGCGATCATCAAGCCGTTCAAGCTCGATGAGGTGAAGGAGGCCCTGCAGGACCTCGGCGTCCAGGGCATGACCGTGCTGGAGGCCAAGGGCTACGGCCGCCAGAAGGGCCATACCGAGCTCTATCGCGGCGCCGAGTACGTCGTCGACTTCCTGCCCAAGATCAAGGTCGAGGTGGTGGTGTCCGATGACCAGCTGGCCGGCGCCCTGGAGGCGATCCAGAACGCCGCCCGCACCGGCCGCATCGGCGACGGCAAGATTTTCGTCTCGGAGATCTCCGACGTCATCCGCATCCGCACCGGCGAAGCCGGATCAGCCGCCATCTAGCGACAACCAACCACAAGTTCCGCACCATCAGCTCAGGGGATAGGGCACATGGCCAAGGCCAAAGACATTCTGGCGATGATCAAGGAGAAGGACGTCAAATACGTCGACGTCCGCTTCACCGACATTCGCGGCAAGATGCAGCACGTCACCTTCGACATTGATCTGGTCGATGAGGATTTCCTCGAGGACGGCACGATGTTCGATGGTTCGTCGATCGCCGGCTGGAAGGCGATCAACGAGTCCGACATGAAGCTGCGTCCGGACCTCGACACCGCCTACATCGACCCGTTCTACCAGCAGACGACCCTGTGCCTGTTCTGCGACGTGGTGAACCCGGACACGGGCACGCCCTACAATCGCGACCCGCGCTCGATGGCCAAGACCGCCCTCACCTATGTGAAGGCCTCGGGCATCGGCGACACGGTGTTCTTCGGCCCGGAAGCGGAGTTCTTCATCTTCGATGACGTGCGCTGGTCCACGGCCCCGCACGACACCGGCTACAGCTTCGACTCGATCGAACTGCCGGTGAACACCTCCAAGGCCTATCCCGAAGGCAACATGGGCCACCGGCCCGGCCCCAAGGGCGGCTACTTCCCGGTCAACCCGGTGGACAGCGCCCAGGACCTGCGCGGCGAGATGCTGGCGGTGATGGGCGAGCTGGGCATGAAGCCCGAGAAGCACCACCACGAGGTCGCCCCGGCGCAGCACGAACTGGGCCTGAAGTTCGACACCATGGTGACCATGGCCGACCGGCTGCAGCTGTATAAGTACGTGATCCACAACGTGGCACACGCCTACGGCAAGACCGCCACCTTCATGGCCAAGCCGATGTTCGGCGACAACGGCTCGGGCATGCACGTTCACCAGTCGATCTGGGGCGACGGCAAGCCGCTGTTCGCCGGCGACCAGTACGCCGGCCTGTCGCAGATGTGCCTGTGGTACATCGGCGGCATCATCAAGCATGCCAAGGCGATCAACGCCTTCTCCAACTCGACGACCAACAGCTACAAGCGCCTGGTGCCGGGCTACGAGGCGCCGGTGAAGCTGGCCTACTCCAGCCGCAACCGCTCGGCCTCGATCCGCATCCCGCACGTCGACAGCCCCAAGGCCAAGCGTATCGAGTGCCGCTTCCCCGATCCCATGGGCAACCCCTACCTGACCTTCACCGCCCTGCTGATGGCGGGGCTGGACGGGATCGAGAACCGCATCGACCCGGGCGCGCCGGCCGACAAGAACCTCTACGACCTGCCGCCCCGCGAGCAGAAGAAGATCCCGGAAGTCTGCGGCAGCCTGCGTGAGGCGCTCGAGAACCTCGACAAGGACCGCGCCTTCCTCAAGAAGGGCGGCGTCATGGATGACGACTTCATCGACAGCTACATCGAGCTGAAGATGGAAGAGGTGATGCGGCTGCAGCTGCACCCGCACCCGGTCGAATTCGACATGTATTACAAGTGCTAGCGTAGAGGGGACATGTACCGAAGGTACGTGTCCCCGAAACCCGGGGGCGCACATATCGGGGACACGTACCTACGGTACATGGTCCCCCCGGAAGGGCTGGAGAGCGATCTCCGGCCCTTTTGTCATTCGGCCCGGACGGGGGGCAGCTCGCCGCGGCTGACGGCCAGGCCCATCTGCAGGCTGCGGGCGATGGTCTCCGCCTTCTCGACGAACAGCGCCGCCGCCTCGGGCGGGCAGCCTTGGCCGGCCGTCTCGCGAAACAGGGCCAGCCATCGGCGGAAATGCGGCGCCTCGATTTCCGGCAGCCGGGCATGGGCGGCCATGGGCGCGCCCTTGAACCGGCCGGTCATCAGCAGCACCGACGACCAGAAGTCACACAGCCTGGCCAGGTGCTCATCCCAGCCGTCGCCGATCGCCCGGTCGAAAATCGGACCCAGCACAGGGTCCTGGCGAACCCGGCCGTAGAAGGCGTGCACCAGGTCGGCGATCATCGCCTCGGTGACGCCGACCGCGACGCCGGGTCCGATACGGGGACGTGGCTCCATCGGTCAGGCCGCGGCCTTCCGGTTGGGTTCGAGCGCCACGTGCGGCGGACAGGCAGCCATGGTGGTCTGCGGCAAGCCGGCCGTCGGGGCCAGGCCCCGGTAGTGGAGGGCCAGATCCGGCGCGGGACCGTTCACCGGCCCGCCCTCGTCGATTTCCTTGAGATAGCGGGTGTCGCTGATCACCGCCTCTTCCTCGCTATAGCCGACGACGCGGTGCGCCATGCCCGGGGCATAGGTCTCTACCCGGTCCGGGGCCATTAGGGGTTTCCCCCTACGGGTTTTCCCGGGGTCGGGCGTCCCCGGCGCGGCCTCAGGCCGGCCCGCACGCCCCTTCGGCCGCGACGCTGACCCCGGCGGC
>DAORNX010000218.1:0-4702 GCA_035441225.1 Caulobacter sp. | reverse complement strand
GAACGCGGCGACCCTGGTGTGGTTCGCCGGCGCCGCCCTGGGCCTCAGCGCGCTGATGGCGGCGTTTCCGGCCGCCTTCCGGCTGCTGGCCATCGCCGGCGGGCTGTACGTCGCCTGGCTCGGCATCAGCTCGATCCGGTCGGGGCTCAGGGGCGGCGGCGGACCGGTCGACCGGCCCGGCGGCGGGCCCGTGCGGTCGGCCTTCCTCGACGGCTTCTCGGTGCAGATCTCCAATCCCAAGGCGCTGCTGTTCTTCACCGCGGTCCTGCCGCCGTTCCTCGACCTCTCGCGCCCGCTGGCCGGGCAGCTGCCGATGTACGCCGCCGCCACCATCGGCATGGATGTGATCGCCATGTCCGCCTATGCCCTGGGCGGCGCGGCCCTGGCGGGCCGGATGACCGAGCCGCGCTTCCGCCGGGCCTTCGCCTTCGTCGTCGGCGGCCTGCTCGTCGCCGTTTCGATCCTCATCCTGAGCCGCCGCTGACGGGGCGCGCCCCCTTGGCGCAACCGGTCGGGGGCGCCATGTGTTGTGGGCAGACGATGGATCTGTGCTGGAGCGAACGACGATGACCTTCAAGGCGGCCGCGATCGCGGCGGCGCTGGTCGCGACGGCGGGCCTTTCGGCCTGCGCCACGGCAACCCCCTACCAACCCAATATCCGCGGCCAGGCGGTGTCCGGCGGCTTTTCGGAGACCCGGCTGGAGGCGGATCGCTTCCGGGTGACCTTCGCCGGCAACAGCCTGACCTCGCGCGAAACGGTCGAGCGCTATCTGCTCTATCGCGCCGCCGAACTGACCGTCGCCCAGGGCGCGGACTGGTTCTCGCTGGTCGAGCGCCAGACCGACCGCAAGGCGCGCACCTACGTCGATCCCGACCCTTATGGCCGGTTCGGTCCCTATGGCCATTGGCGGCCCTACTGGAGCTACTACGGCCCCCGCTGGGGCTGGCGCGCCTGGGATCCCTGGTATGGCGATCCGTTCTGGGCGGACCGGATCGACGTGCGCACGGTCGAGCGATTCGAGGCCACGGCCGAGATCGTGGTCGGCCGTGGGCCCAGGCCCGCAAACGACCCACGGGCGTTCGACGCGCGGGAGGTGCTGGCCAACCTCGGTCCGACCATCGTGCGGCCGACGCCGGGATAGTGCGTTCTTCGACACGGCCGCCGGGCGGCCTGCTCAGGTTGACGGGCCCGAAGACACGTCATGGTGAGCAGCGATCCGGAGGATCGCGTGTCGAACCACGCGGAGTCCTACCGCGGCGCCATCCGGATCGCGCCGTCCAGACGGACGTCCTCGCCGTTGAAGTAGCCGTTGCGGATCATTTCCAGAGCCAGCGAGGCGTACTCTTCAGCCTGGCCGAGCCGCTTGGGGAAGGGCACCTGGGCGCCCAGGGCGGCCTTGACCGCTTCCGGCGCGGCGTTCAGCAGCGGGGTGTTGAAGATGCCCGGCAGGATGGTGTTGACGCGGATGCCTTCGCTGGACAGGTCGCGGGCGATCGGCAGGGTCATGCCGACGACGCCGCCCTTGGAGGCCGAATAGGCCGCCTGGCCGATCTGGCCGTCCTCGGCCGCCACCGAGGCGGTGTTGACGATGGCGCCGCGATCGCCGTCCGGCAGCGGGTCCAGGGTCAGCATGCCGGCCGCCGACTTGGCGATGCAGCGGAAGGTCCCGACCAGGTTGATCTGGATGATCATGTCGAAGTGGGCCAGCGGGAAGTGCTTGATTTCGCCGGTGTTCTTGTCGCGGCTGGCGGTCTTGGCGGCGTTGCCGGTGCCGGCGCAGTTGACCAGGATACGCTCCTGGCCATTGGCCGCGCGGGCCTTGACGAAGCCGGCGTCGACGTCGGCGTCGCTGGTTACGTTGACGGCGCAGAAGGTCACGCCCAGCTCCTTCTCGAGCGCGGCGCCGCGATCGGCCTGGCGATCGAGGTCGAAGATGGCGACCTTGACGCCCTGGGCGACCAGGGCGCGGACAGTGGCCTCGCCGAGGCCGGACGCACCGCCGGTGACGACGGCGGAAATGGAGGAATCAAGCTTCATGGACGGCTCCCCGATCCTTGTGTTGAATACAGTTCGAAGAGGGGTTTAGCCCGATGAGCGCCGAATCCAAGCCGTCACCCGACGTCAACCCGGCCATCGATCCGGCGCGGGCGCTGACGCCGGCCGTGATCAAGGTCAACGAACGTCGCGTCGCACAGGGCTTCTGGCCCAAGATGCGGCGTGTCGCCGCGCGCATCCCCTTCGCCTCGGAGGCCCTGTCCGTCTGGTGGTGCGCCCGCGATCCCGAGACGCCGGCGGCCGCCAAGGGGCTGATGCTGGCGGCGCTGGCCTATTTCGTCCTGCCGACCGACGCGATTCCCGATATCCTCGCCGGGATCGGGTTCACCGATGACGCCGCCGTGTTCGCCGCCCTGATGGCGGTGGTCGGCAAGAACATCAAGCCGCGTCACCGCGAGGCCGCCCAGGCCTGGCTGCGGAAAATGACGGCGGACGACTGACGCAGCGGCTGACGGGGGCCATGGAACAGACCAGCAGCGTCCTGATGGCGGTCTCGGGGCTCGCCGCCCTGGGCTACGGCCTGGGCATGGCCGGCGGCGCGCCGTCGCTGCAGCGGACGGTGGTCAAGAGCGCCGCCGTCGGCGCCCTGGCGGTGCTGGCCTTCCTGTCGGACGCGCCCTGGCTGCTGGCGGCGGCCCTGCTGCTCTGCGCGCTCGGCGACGCCTTCCTGGCGGGCGACCCCCGGCGATGGCTGCCGGCCGGGATGGCGGCCTTTCTGCTCGGCCACATCCTGCTGATCTTCCTGTTCCAGGAGACGCGCGACCCGGCGCTCGAGATGACGCCGGCGCAGCTGGTCGGCGCCGTGGGCGTGGGTCTGGCCGCGGTGGCCATGCTGGCCTGGCTGTGGCGATCGCTTGGACCGATGCGGGCGGCGGTGACCCTCTATGTCATCGCCATCGCGGTGATGGTCGGGTCAAGTTTCCTGCTGCCGGCCTTTTACTGGCCGGCGATGGTCGGGGCGGTGGCCTTCATGGCCTCGGACGCTATCCTCGCCGGCGACCTGTTTCGCGGCGCCAAACTGGCCGCCTCGCCTCGCCTGACCGGCCTGGCGATCTGGTTCCTGTATTACGGCGGCCAGGCCCTGATCGCCTGGGCCTTCCTGCGTCAGCCCTTCTGAGCCTGGCGGGCCTGCTGCTGTTCGCGGAAGGTGATGAACAGGGTCGATGCGACGACGATCGCCGCGCCGATGATCGTCGCCCAGCCCGGGATCTCGTGGAAGATGAAGAAGCCGGTGGCGGTGGTGAACACCAGCCGGCTGTAGTCGATCGGCGCCATGGCTCCGGCGTCGCCGATCTGCATGCCCTTGATGTAGCAGGCCTGGGTGATGGTGCCGAACACGCCCATGGCCGCCAGCAGCAGCAGGTCGAACGGTTCGGGCCAGCGCCAGACGAACATCGCCGGCGGGACCGAGAAGACCAGGCCCAGCACCGCCGACCAGACCAGCAGGGTGAACGGCGAGTGGTCACGGGTCATCACCTTCATGCCGGTGATGGTCATGGCGAACATCGCCGCCGAAGCCAGCGAGGCCAGCTGTCCCAGGCCGAAGCCGTGGTCTGACGCGCCGGGCCGCAGCATCACCAGCACGCCGACGAAGCCGACCATCGCCGCGCCGATGCGCAGCGGACCGGTCTTTTCCCGCAGCACGAAGATCGCCAACGGCACCATCCACAGGGTGCGGGTGAACGACAGGGCGTTGGCCTCCGCCAGCGGCAGCTTCTGGAAGGCGTAGAAGCTGAAGATCATCGCCAGGGTGCCGACCGCCGAGCGGAAGAACAGGATACCCGGCCGCGTCGTGTGGAAGGCGCCGCGCCAGTCGCGCAGGATCAGCGGCGCCAGCACCAGCAGCCCGGCGGCCTGGCGATAAAAGGTCTGCAGCGCGGCCGGATAGTCGGCGCCGAGGAACTTGATCAGGGTGGTCATCACCGTGAAGCCGAGCGCCGAGGCCAGCATCCACAGGGCGCCCCGGACGTTGGGGGCCAGCCTCGGCCTCTCGGCCAGCGGCGAAACGGGGGGTGGTTCCTCGGGCATCAGCGGGCCCGGACCCAGCCGGTGATCGACAGCCGCGGCCCGGCCGCAAACGGGGTCACATAGGACACCGCATGGGCCTGGGGCACGCTGAACAGGTTCAGGGCGTTGAAGGTCGGGGTGTAGCCCTCGGCGACATGGCTGTCCTCGTCGAGGAACAGCAGCACCCCGCCCCAGTCGGCGCGCCACACCGGGGTGAAGTTCAGCACATAGGCGAACAGCCGCTTCTTGCCGACGATGTCGTCGTCATGGGCCGACAGGAAGTCCCCGGCCCGGTAGCGCGAGACCATCACGTCGCAATAGGCGCAGCGCGGCTCGCCGGTCAGGGTCCGGACGAATCCCAAGAAGGCCTCGCCGTTGAGGAAGTCATGGACCGCCTCGAGCGGCGCCAGCACCCCGCCGCGGCGCTTGCCGGCGAGGATGTCGTCGCTCAGTCGCCAGGCGTCGAAGCGGAAGCAGAAGCCGTCCCTCGCCGCCCGGGCCATGTCGGCGTCGAAGGCCGCCCGCAGGTCCGGCGTCAGGCCCTCGAAGTCGGCCAGCGGGCCGTCGAGGCTCGGACCGGTGGTGCGCCAGCTCTTGACCCAGGGCACCTCGCCGGCGATCGCCGCCCCGACCTCGGCC
>DAORNX010000217.1:0-4706 GCA_035441225.1 Caulobacter sp. | reverse complement strand
CGGCTGCGATCGGCGACCGCGACAGTCGCACCCTCGCGCGCGAACAGCCTCGCCATGGCCCGGCCGTTGCCGACCGGGTCGGTCGCGGCGTCGAGGGTCTGCTGCCCGCCGCCCACGACCAGGATCCGTCGACCGGTCAGCCGGTCCCGCCCCGGCGCCGCGCCGAGGGACTCCGCGCTGGGCGGCCGCACATAGGGTTGCTTGTCGCTCACGCAACGACTCCGGTTCTATCTGGGCCTGGACCAGGCCGCATCCGCAGGACCGTCCGGCGGTCAGGCGCGGCGGGTCCGGTTGACGATGTTGGTCACGAAGATCAAGGCCAGCAGCACGCCCGCGGCCAGCGGCAGGCTCACCGAATAGCCGACCAGCGGAAGGCTGGCCGCCTTGAATGCCGGCCACCAGCCCAGATGCAGGGTCTCGTTGAAGTCCGAACGCCAGACCACGTAGCCCAGCGCGACCAGCAGCAGCAGCACGATCCAGCCGAGACCCCGGCCGCGCCTGCGGCGCGCCTTCTCGACGGCGGCGATCCGGTCGGCCGGCACGCCGTGGCGCGCCTCGATGTCCTTCTGCAGGGAATTGGCGGCCAGCAGATGGCCCTGCCAGAGCAGGTCGAACAGGTCCGATACCCCCGGGATCGGGAAATCCGACACCAGCATGTCCAGGCCCAGGTAGCCCGCCATCTTGGCCAGGGTGCCCAGGGAGGCCCCCGAACTCATCGCCAGGTACAGCAGGTAGGCGGACGCCCCGGCGCTGTAGACGATGCCTGCGCCCGGGATCCAGGTGAGGATGCCGTCGAGGCCGACGCCGAACGGGCCGATACCGATCACCCGGTCGGACAGTTTCTTGACCGACTCGGCCGACTTCCAGGCGCTGTGGGCGCGGTCCCTGCTCATGAGACGCTAACCTAAGTCGGCCGACCAAGGTTCCGCCAGTGGAAATCCGGTCAGGCCTTCGGTGACTTGCCGAGGAACACCACGCGACGCTTCTCCTTGCCGGCGCGGACCCGGGCCATCAGGTCGCGGTATTCCGACGAGCCCTGGGCCTGCTCGCGGCTGCCCTCGAAATAGATCGTCTCGTCCATGTGGCGCAGCAGCAGGTCGGCGGCCCATTTGTGACCGGTGAACAGGGCGTCGATGACGCCACCGGCCTTGGGAATGAACGGGGCCAGGGTGTCGACGGCCAGGATCAGGGCCATCTCGGCCACGACCATCGGCGCGGCCCTCGCGCGAACGGCGTCGATGCACAGCACGAAGCCGGCCCCGCCGCTGTAGAGGCCGCCGGCCCAGGGCACGAAGCCGAGCAACGCATCCAGACCGAAGCCGAAGGGGCCGATCTTGACGATGCCGTCGGACATCTTCTTCGTCCGGTCGATGCTGTTCTTGATGTTGTGCAGATCGAGGTGCGATCGGGCGAGGAACATCACGGCGTCTCCCGACGGCACAGGGAACGCCGTCGCAGGGGGCCACTCTGCAATAAGCGTGTTCGCTCAGGAAGGGCGGCGGCGTGCTTTTCGCGCAACGGCGCACCGGTTTGGGCTCCATTTTCCCCTGTCAGGAGAACCCTCGCCGTTCCGGGCGTTTAGCCTTAATAGTCGGGGGTCGTTTGCCGGGAGTCGCAGATGCTGATCACGACCACCCCGTTCATCGAGGGTCGGCCTGTGAAGGAATACAAGGGCGCGATCTACGCCCAGTCGATTCTGGGCGCGAACGTCGTTGTCGACCTGCTGGGCGCCATCCGTGATTTCATCGGCGGGCATTCGCGCTCCTACGAGCGGGTTCTGGCGCGCGCCCGCGAGGACGCGATGAAGAATCTCGAGAAGGAAGCGGAGAAGCTCGGCGCCAACTGCATCATCGCCGTCGACCTGGACTACAACACCGTCGGGCCACAGGCGCAGATGCTGATGGTTTCGGTTTCGGGAACGGCCGTCGTCATCTAGACCGGGCCCGTGAGCTCGACCCCGGACATCGCTTCGCTCCAACGCGGCCTGCTGGCCGGTGACCGCGCCGCGCTGGCGCGCGCCATCACCCTGGTCGAGAGTCGCCGCGCGGACCATCAGGCCGCCGCCAGGGCGTTGCTCGAGCAGGTCATGCCGCATACCGGCGGGTCCCAGCGCATCGGGGTCACCGGCGTGCCCGGCGCCGGCAAGTCGACCACCATCGAGGCCCTCGGCTGCAACCTGACCGCGGCCGGCCATCGGGTGGCGGTGCTGGCGGTGGATCCCTCATCCAGTCGCACGGGTGGATCGATCCTCGGCGACAAGACGCGCATGGAGCGGCTGTCGGTCGATCCCGACGCCTTCATCCGCCCCTCGCCCTCCGGCGGGACGCTCGGCGGCGTCGCCCGCAAGACCCGCGAGGCCATGCTGCTGTGCGAGGCCGCCGGCTTCGACGTGGTGATCGTCGAGACCGTAGGGGTCGGCCAGTCGGAGACGGTGGTCGCGGACATGGTCGACATGTTCGTCGCCCTGCTGATCCCGGGCGGTGGAGACGAACTGCAGGGGATCAAGAAGGGACTGATCGAGATCGCCGACCTGATCGTGATCAACAAGGCCGACGCCGATCCGCAGCGGGCCGAACGGTCGGCGCGGGAATACCGCGCGGCGCTGCACATCCTGACCCCGGCCTCGCCCGACTGGACACCGCCGGTGATCACCGCCTCGGGCCTGAACAATGAGGGCCTCGACAGGCTCTGGGCCCAGATCGAGCGCCACCGCGAGGTCATGGGAGCCAACGGCGAACGGGCGACGCGACGGGCCGCGCAGAACGCCCGCTGGATGTGGGCGATGGTCCGGGATCGGCTGGAAGAAGCCTTCCGCGACCATCCGGATGTGGCCGCCCAGGCGCACGACCTCGAGCGTCAGGTGCGCGCCGGCCGCCTGCCGGCCTCCGCCGCCGCCGACCGGCTGCTCAAGGCGTTCGGGCTCTAGCCTTCGGCGAGGCGACGCGCCTGCGCGATCCAGGCTTCGCGGCCGATCCGGCCCATCAGCTTCAGGTCCTTGTCGAACCGGGCGGTATCGGCCTCGCTCCAGGCCGCGATCTGGGCGAAGCGGGTCACGCCCCGTTCGGCCAGGGCGGCGGCCAGCTTGGGGCCGATGCCGGTCAACACCGTCAGGTCGTCGGATTCGGGCAGCGCGACCGGCTCGGGCGCGAGGGCCGCGAGCACCTCGGCCACCGGCTCAGGCGCGGCTTCGACGGCTTCGTCGACAATCTCGACGACCGTTTCCAGCGCCGCCTCGACGGCTTCGATCTCGGTCCGGGCCAGTTCGACCCCGGCCTCGACCAGCGCTTCGGCCAGGTCTTCAGTGGTTTCGGCGGCGGCTTCCGGCGCCTCGAACAGGGCCTCGAGATTGGTCGGCCTGAAGAAGGTCCGGCTCCAGTACCAGGCGGCCCCGACGGTCGCCGCGCCGGCGAACATCAGCCACAACGGCGAGATCGCGCCGACCGGGAGGCGCAACATCTTTTCGGTTTCGACGGTCGGGAAGGCGGGCTTGTCCATGAGCGATCTCCGTGGCGCGGCCAATTGTGCAGCGCAACATATCATGGAATTCCGTTTCGCAAGTGCGAAATGTTTGTTACCGCCCCGTGCGCCAGACCTCCGCCCGGCCACCGGGCTCGCCGAGTCTGCCGACCACCCAGTCGCAGATGCCGGCCAGGGAGTCCTCGACGTCTCGCGGCGGATTGGCGATGACCATCGCGCAGCCGTTCATCTTCATCGGATCGGTCAACGGCTTGAGCCGGGCCTCGGCGACGAGCAGGTCGTCGCAGGCCGGCTCCACTGACCGCAGGAAGGCGTCGAAGGTCTCGAGATCCTTGAGGGGAAGCCAGACCGCGACACAGGCGTCCGGATCGAGCAGCAGCACCGAGGTCAGGGTCGCGGCGATCCGTGCGTAGTCGTCGCCACGCTCGAACGGCGGGTCGATCAGGACGAACAGCCGCCCGCCCTTGCCCGCCTCCCGCTCGGCCATGGCGAAGCCGTCGGTCTGCACGGCCTTCGCGCCCGGATATGGCGCGAGTGTCTGATCCAGCAGGGCGACGTCGTCGTCGCGCAGTTCGCAGGCGACATAGCGGTCGCCCTTGCGCAGGGCGGCCGCTATCAGGCTTGGCGATCCCGGATAGAACCGCACGCCGCCGGCCGGATTGCCCGCGCGGACCGCCGCCCTGAGGCGTTCGAACGCCCGGGGTGCGTCATCGGCTGACATCAGGCGGAAAACCCCCTGCGCCGCCTCCCCTGTCCGACGGGCCAGCTCGCCTTCGAGGTCATAGCCGCCCGCGCCGGCATGGGTGTCGATGACGGTCAGGGGCGCGGGGTCGGCGGCCAGGGCGTCGAGCAGCCGCGTCAAGGTCGCGTGCTTGACGAGATCGGCGAAGTTTCCGGCGTGAAAGGCGTGGCGATAGTTCATCTCGCTTCTGTAGCGGAACTCCGGCGTTTCCCGCCACGTTGGCGAGCCATGCCGCGCGACACGAACGATACGCCGCAGACGCCTGCCGGCCTGGTCTATACCGACAGCAGCGACCCCGGCCTGGTGCGATGCAAGACCCGCGGCGGTTTCGTCTATCGCGACGCGGCCGGGCGGCCGGTGCGGGATGAGGCCACGCTGGAGCGGATCCGCCGCCTCGCGG
Source organism: Caulobacter sp. (assembly GCA_035441225.1). Lineage (GTDB taxonomy): Bacteria > Pseudomonadota > Alphaproteobacteria > Caulobacterales > Caulobacteraceae > Caulobacter. The sequence continues at coordinate 87 of DAORNX010000217.1, read as the reverse complement.
CGCCGCCCGCCTGGTCCCAGGTGTGGATCTGCGCCGACCCGCGCGGGCACATCCAGGCCGTCGGTCGCGACGCCCGAGGCCGCAAGC
>DAORNX010000216.1:0-4714 GCA_035441225.1 Caulobacter sp. | reverse complement strand
CGACCCAGACCACGCCGCCGCCCGCCGACGGCGACGCCTGCTGGCGCTACGCCGGCGGCGGCTGGTCGAAGGTCGGTTCGATGGATCTCAACAGCTGCGTCCAGACGCTCTATGCCGGCCAGTGCGAACAGCGGGGCGGCGCGGCCTACGGTCGGTGGGGCGAGCAGACCCTGCGTCTGGTCCGTGACCGGGTCGAGATCTCTTCGGACAACCGCCGCTTCCGCACCCTGGTCGAGCAGGGGCCGAACTGCTCCATTCCGCCGGTCGGCCAGAACTAGTCGAGGGTATCGCCGTCATGTCCAGGGTTCTCGCCATCGCCGCGCTCGCCGCCGCCGTCCTGCTGGGCGGCTGTCAGGAAACCGTCGAGGCGCCGCTGGACCGGGGCGTCTGCTACGCGATCGGCTCGACCCCCGAGGGACAGATCAAGTTCAACGTGGTGGCCCGCAACATCCCCAACATCGAGAACTGCGCTGCGCAGCTCGAGGGCATGCGGCTGCGCTTCCTGCGCCTCGGCGGCCAGACCCGCGAGCTGTCGGGCGCCTACCAGGGCAACTTCATCTTCCTGCGCCGCGAGGGCATCTTCCGCTCCCAGCGCTGGGAGGGGAACCAGTACCTGATGCTGGTGCGCAGCGGCGACGGCCGCCTGGTCATTCCCGGCGCCGTCCAGACCGAATAGCGGCCTCGCGCGTTTCAGGCGGCGGCGATTTGCTGTGCATAAGCGCTTGCGCGTGAGAACAAAGTATGAACCCATGGGTTTCGCAAGTGGTTAACGCCCTCTAGTTTGGGCGTCAGATTCCGGCGCGGGTCCTGGTCGCCGGGCGTGAGGATTGAAGGAGCACTTCCATGGCGGGCAGCGTCAACAAGGTCATTCTGGTCGGCAATCTGGGCAAGGATCCGGAGATCCGCACGCTCAACTCGGGCGACCGGGTGGCCAATCTCAGTCTGGCGACCTCGGAGACCTGGCGCGACCGGACCAGCGGCGAGCGCAAGGAGCGCACCGAATGGCACCGGGTGGTGATCTTCAACGACAACCTGGTGAAGGTCGCCGAGCAGTACCTCAGGAAGGGCTCGACGGTTTACATCGAGGGCGCGCTGCAGACGCGCAAATGGACCGACCAGCAGGGCGTCGAGAAATACTCCACCGAGGTGGTGCTGCAGAAGTTCCGTGGTGAGCTGACCATGCTCGGCGGCCGCGGCGACGGCGGCGGGGCGATGCGCGACGAGGGTGGTGACTTCGGCGGCTATTCCAGCGGCGACCGCGCCCAGCCCAGCGGCCCGAAGGAGAGCTTCAGCGCCGACCTGGACGACGAGATCCCGTTCTAGAGCTACGAATGATGGCGAGATGGGCGGCTCTGGCAGTCGTTGGGCTGCTCCTCTTTCTGTCAGGAGGAGCGGCCGCCGCGCCTGGCGGCCGAGAAGCCACTACGGCAGTGCCGAGCGCGCTGCCGGAACACGAGAGCATTTGGGCTCGCCAGGGGCTTACGGTCCCGGTTGGCGAAACCCGCGTGCTGCTCTTCTTCATTTCAAGCCACCATCTGACGCTAGTGCGTAGTCTCGTTGCGACGCGCAATCGCAGTGGGCGCTGGGATGTTCAGGCCATCGACGAGGAACGCCCTGGTCTGGTGGGCTCTGGCCTCACGGCAACCCGGCTGCCGCCCTGGAGCCTGTCGATTGAAGACTCGCGTCGACTGGACCGGCTGCTTGCTGGTCGCAGCCTTTACGCCGAGCCCGTTCGGCAGGGCAGCGGGCCCGACCAACTGGGTGTCGGCGCCACGTTCGTTTCGATTGAGATCACGACGCCTTCAGCCAGGCGCACATCAATGCTCGCGGGAAAGTGGGCGGGGCGAACGGGAGACATCGTGAGACTACTCAGCCCCAAGGACTGACGTCGACCTCAGAGTCCACTCACCAGACAGCATCCCGAAATTTGTCCAGGATGTGCTGGTCGGCGGTCAGCAAGCGGGCGCCATCGGCTATGGCGTTGGCAACGATCAGTCGATCAAACACGTCGCGGGTCCAGGCGAAGGTCGTCGCCGCCGCCACCACATCAGCAAAGGTGGTCACCGATAGCGAGACGTCCGCTTGATCGTAGAGCCGGGTCAGGATCGCGTCCGGTGGGTTCTGCAGTCGGCCAATCTCCGAAAGGACCTCCAGTTCCAGCACCACGGCCGGGGAAATCGCGAGCGGTTGTCGATCGATGAGACGGCGGGCCGTGCGCGACAGGCGCCGCTCATTGGCCTCCGCCAGCCAGATGGCGGCGTGGGTGTCGAGATGGATCAATCGGCCGCCGGAGGCAGGTCGGACGGCAGGGAGTAGGCCAGGGTCAATTGACGTGCCTCCTCGATGGTCAGGGTTTCAGGAGTCAGGTCCGAGCCAGCCGCGAAATAGGCTTTCATGCGCTCGGCGCGCGAGACCTGCTCGCTGCTCGCTGGTTCGGACCGCAACACAAGGCGCCCATGCTTGCGGCGAATGACCAGCGGCTCGCCTGTCGCGACCGCGTCGTCCAGATACTGGGCGAGATTGCGCCGAAGCTCCGAAATAGTGACCTGCTTCATTTGTACAAAATGGCCTCGCCATTTGTACGTGTCAATGCCGATTCCCGCTCACACCCCGTAACCCCCTGTGACCGCCACCGAGGTTCCATCGCGACGGCTTTCCGTGCGAGGAGGGCGCGGTGACCTCGCCCCGCTCTCCCTTCGCCGCATCCGAATGGGCCGCCATCGCGGCCATCGTGCTGATCTGGGGCGTCAACAACGCCGCGGCCAAGCTGGCCACCGACGTGCTGCCGCCGTTCCTCGTCGGCGGCGTGCGGTTCGCCATCGCCCTGCTGGTGCTGATCCCCTTTCTGCGGCCGCCGTTCCCGCCGCTGCGCCAGGTCGGGCCAATCCTGCTGCTGCTGGGGCCGCTGCACTTCGGCCTGATCTACTACGGCTTCTCGATCGTGAAGAACCTCAGCCCGCTGGTGGTGTCGCTGCAGCTGTGGATCCCCATGACCGCCTTCTTCGCCTGGCGGATGCTGGGCGAGACCATGCCGCGGGCGGGGCTGGCGGGCATGGTGGTGGCCTTCCTCGGCGTGGCCTGGATGAGTCTCGATCCCCACGCCGCCGGCGACCTGCCGGGCATCCTGATCGGCGTGCTGGCCAGCGCCATGTGGGCCCTGGGCACGGTCTGGGTGCGCCGGTCGCCCGCCGTCACCCCGCTGAAGATGCAGGCCCTGACCTCGCTGGTCGGCGCCCCGGCGCTGCTGGCCGCGTCCTTCCTGTTCGAGGACCATGTCGTGGCGCGCGCGACGACGGCCAGCTGGATGATCTGGGCAACGGTGGTCTGGGCCGCCCTGGCCTCGACGGTCGGCGCGTCGGCCCTGCTGTTCTGGCTGGTCCAGCGGCGCGAGCCCGGTCGGGTGACGCCGTGGTTCCTGCTCACGCCGCTGGTGTCCTGCGGCATCGGCATCGGTCTGATGGGCGACCATCTGACGCCCCAGCTGGCGCTGGGGGGCGGAGCGACCCTCGTCGGCGTGGCCCTGGTGGCCCTGTCCGAGCGGCGCGCCGCGGCCGTGGCCGCTTCGGCCGCGTCCGCTCAGCTCTGATCGCGATCGGTCCCGGCCTCGACATCCGCGCGGTAGCCGCCGATCGACGGATCGACGAAAGCGGCGTTGGCTTCGCGCAGCTGCGCCCCGGCCTCGTCATAGAGGAACGGGAGGAAGGCGTACCGCCGGCCGGCGGTCACCGGCGTGGCCTCGTGCAGCAGCGAACAGGAAAACACCACCGCCCCGCCGGTCGGGGGGCGATAGGTGCGGCTGCCGAACTCGGGAAAGCGCAGGTCGCCACCCTCATGGGCCTCCGCGTCGAGGTTGATCGAAACGGCGAACTGCCGATGGGCGGTGCCGCGGGTGGTGTTGTCGCGATGCGGGCGAAACCAGCCGCCGCCGTCGGCGTCGTAGCGGGCCACCAGATAGCGCTCCATGCGCGTCGGCGCGTACTGGAAGGCCTGGCGGATCAGCGGAACCAGCCGCCGGTTGATGCGCGCGCGCGCGGCCTGGCGCAGGCCCTCGTCCTCGATCGTCACGTCGGACCGGCGCTTGTGCGCCGGGTCGCTGGCCACGACGGTGCGGCCGTCGACCTCTCGCATGAACCCCGATGGAGTCCCGCCGACGGCCTCGTAGGCGTCGATCAGCACGCGGCAGAAGGCCGGCTCGAAGATCCGCGGGGCGATCAGCACCGGAGCGTGCAGCGGCGCACCGGCATGGTCGTCGATGGCCGGCAGGGCGGCCAGCCGCGCGAGCACGGCGTCGGACTGGTCGAGCGGGGCCGTGAACAGCACCCTCAGCGAGGGGTCGACGATCACCCAGCCCGGCGCCTCGATCTCGTAGATCCGCGCGATCTCCCCGCCGGGATCGTGAAACCAGCGAATGCCCGGGACCTCGTCCCGCGCCCGGGCGATGGCGGCCGGGTCGCTGATCACGCCGAAGAAGCACAGTCGCTCATCGTCGAACAGCCGGCGGCGGGATCGCACCGCGTTCAGGGCGGCCGCGGTCGTCGGCGTCGCGACCGGCGGCAGGAAGGCGAGGGCGACGAACCGTCCGCCCACGGTGTTGAAGCCGTAGGCCGGATTGCCGGGGCTGGGCGCGCGGAAATGAGGCGCGGGGTCGCCGGGGGTCAGGGCCATGGCCTGACGATGGCAAGGCCCGGCAGGCGGGGCAAGGCCCGGGCCTGCG
>DAORNX010000215.1:0-4722 GCA_035441225.1 Caulobacter sp. | reverse complement strand
CGACCTGCTCGACGGCGCCCCACGACGGCTGCGGCCGGTCGAGACCCGGCCGCTGGGTCCGTTCGAGCGGTTCATCAGCGCCTGGAGCCTCGGCGATCCGGTGGCGCCCTCCGACGCCTGGCGGCCGTGGGCGCGCCGCCGCCGTCTCAGGGACCAGCTGTCGCTGATTGCTCCGCCCGCGCCGCCGGGACCTCGATCTCCACCACCAGCGGCAGATGATCCGACGCCGCCCGCGCCCGCGGGTCGAAGGGCGACTCGACGCGCCTGACCCTGATCTCGCTGCTCACGAAGACATGGTCGATGCGCAGCATCGGAAAGCCCGAGGGAAAGGTCGCCGTGGCCGCCTTCGGCCCGCCGTCCTGGGCGTCGCGCAGCACGGCCGTCAGCATGCGATAGGTCTGGGAAAACGGCGTGGCGTTAAAGTCGCCCAGCAGCACCGCCGGGCTCTCGAAGCCCTCGGCCCCCATCCAGCGACGGCCGAGCAGCTCGGCGACCTGGACCTGCTGTTCGCGCGGCACCAGGCCCAGATGGGTGTTGATCACCTGCAGCTCCCGCCCGTCCAGGTCGACCGCCACCCACAGGGCGCCGCGCGGCTCCAGCCCGCGCAGCCGCGGCAGGCCCGGCAGAGGGCCGACCTTGACCAGCCTCTCGGGCAGGGCGGTCAGGATGGCGTCGCCGTAGCGCTCCTCCTCGACCGTCAGGGCGGCGTTGAAGTGGGCGCGCATCTGCAACAGCTCCGCCAGCCGGTGCGCTTGGTCGACGCCGCGCGTGCGGGCCCGGCCCACGTCCAGCTCCTGCAGGGCGACGATGTCCGGGCGGCAGGCGGCGATCACCTCGGCCACCCGCTCGACATTGAGCTTGCGGTCCACCCCCACGCAACGGTGGACGTTGTAGGTCATCAGGCGAATGGTCATCCGCCGAAGAGATCGCGGGGCGCGTCGATCGGTTCCGCCGGCTCGGCGTTACGGCGCGCCAGCAGGAACAGCGCGGCCTCGGCCCGCCAGTTCTCGAGCAGGCTGGTCGGGTTCATCGGCCGGGCCGGCCGGCCTTCGGACAGGGCGGCGCAGGCCTCGATGCGCACGTCGAGGTCGGCCACCAGGGCGTTGAAGTCGGCCAGGGTGCACAGGTGGATGTTGGGCGTCGACCACCAGGGCTCGGGCAGCGACCGGGTCTCGGGCATCCGGCCCCGGCTCAACAGCGACCAGCGCACCCGCCAGTGGCCGAAGTTGGGGAAGCTGACCACCGCCCGGTCGGCGATCCGAAGCAGCTCGCTGAGCACCTGGCGCGGATTGCGCGTGGCCTGCAGGGTCTGGGACAGCACGGCGTAGTCAAAGGCGCCGGCCGGAAACTGGTCGAGGTCGCGATCGGCGTCGCCCTGCATCACCGCCAGGCCCCGCGCCAGACAGGCGGATACGCCCTGGGTGCTGATCTCGACGCCGCGGCCGTCGACCTGCTTGTCGCGGGCCAGCATCTCGAGCAGCTCACCGCCGCCGCAGCCGACATCGAGCACGCGGGCGCCGGGGCGGACCAGCCGCAGGATCTCGCGGAAGTCCTCGCGCACGGCGGTCATGTCAGGCCCCTGGCGGTTCCGACCGCGTCGAGGAAACCGGCGAGCGCCGAGTCCATCACCGGTTCGTCGAGCAGGAAGGCGTCATGGCCCTTGTCGCTCTCGATCTCGACAAAGCTGGCCCGCGCGCCGGCGGCATTGAGCGCGCGCACGATGTGCCGGCTTTCCGCCGTCGGATAGAGCCAGTCGGAGGTGAACGACAGGATGCAGAAGCGGACATGCCGGGCGCCGCGGAACGCCTCGGCCAGCACCCCGCCGTGCGCGGCCGCGAGGTCGAAATAGTCCATCGCCCGGGTGATGTAGAGATAGCTGTTGGCGTCGAACCGGTCGACGAAGGACGCGCCCTGGTGCCGAAGGTAGCTCTCGACCTGGAAATCGGCGTCGAAACCCCAGCTCAGCCCGTCGCGCTGCAGTTCGCGGCCGAACTTCCGCTGCAGGGCCGCTTCGGACAGATAGGTGATGTGCGCGGCCATGCGGGCGACGGCCAGCCCCTTCTCGGGCCGGGTCCCGTGCAGGGCGTAGTCGCCGCCGCGCCAGTCCGGATCGGCCATGATCGCCTGCCGGCCGACCTCGTGCAGGGCGATGTTCTGGGCGCTGTGCCGGGCGGCGGCCGCGACGCAGACGGCGCTGAACATCCGCTCGGGATAGCTGGCCGCCCATTGCAGCACCTGCATGCCGCCCATCGATCCCCCGACCACGGCCAGAAGCGTGTCGATTCCCAGCGCCTCGACCAGCATGGCCTGGGCCCGGACCATGTCGGCGATGGTCACCACCGGGAAGGTCAGGCCCCAGGGTCGCCCGGTGACCGGGTTGATCGAGCCCGGTCCGGTCGTGCCCATGCAGCCGCCGACGACGTTGGCGCACAGGATGTAGTGGCGCGCCGGATCGAGCGGCCGCCCGGGCCCGACCAGACGGGTCCACCAGCCGGGCTTGCCGGTCACCGGATGGGTGGCGGCGACATGCTGGTCCAGGGTCAGGGCGTGGCAGATCAGGACGGCGTTGGACCGGTCGGCGTTGAGCCGGCCGTAGCTGGTCCAGGCGACCTCCAGCCCCTCGATCCGCCCGCCGGAATCGAGCAGCAGGGGCTGGTCGGCTGGGAACCGCCAGACGCCGCCGTGCTGCTCGATCTCGCTGCTCGCCTCAAGGGTCATATCGCGCCTTGGACCGCCGCCGGCGGCGACTGTCAACCGGCGCCTTTCGGCGCACCACGGCGGCGGGTATGAGGGGCGCAATGAAACGCCTGATCCTCATGCGCCACGGCAAGGCGGAGCGCTCCAGCCCCGGCGGCGACTTCGAACGCGCCCTGACCGACCGCGGCCAGGCCGACGCCGCCCTGATGGGCCGCCTGCTGCTCGACGAGGGGCTGGTTCCCGACGTCGGCCTGGTCTCCGCCGCCCGCCGCACCCGCCAGACCTGGGAGCAGGTCTCGCTGTCCTTCCCCGCGGCGGCGGTCCGGCCGCTGGGCGGCCTGTATCATGCCGACCCCGGTCGCATCCTGTTCGAGGCCGAGGCCGCCGGGGTCGAACACGACACGGTCATGGTGGTCGGCCACAACCCCGGCATCCACGCCCTGACCGTGGCCCTGCTGAACGAAGGCGGCGCCGGGTCGTCGCTGGTGTCCCGGGCGGAGAGCCGGTTCCCGACCTCGACGGTCGCGGCCTTCACCTTCGATCCGGCCGGCCGGCCGGTCTACGACGGCCTGTTCTACGCGGCCGACCATGGCGGAGGCGGCGGCGAGTGACGCGGATCTACAAGCTGCTCACCCGTCCAGAATGGCTGGCCGCCTCGGACGCCGGCGTGTTCACCGGATCGCCGGTCGATCTGGCCGACGGTTTCATCCACTTCTCCACCGCCGCCCAGGCCCCGGAGACCGGCCGCCGCTACTTCTCCGGCGTCGAGGGCCTGGTGGCCGTGGCCTTCGAGGCCGAAGCCCTGGGCGTGGCCCTGAAGTGGGAGCCGTCGCGCGGCGGCGACCTGTTCCCGCACCTCTACGGCCCGCTGCCGACCGCGCTGGCCGTGGAGGCCATGCCGGTGGAGCTTGACGCGGACGGGGTTCCGCTCCTGGCGGGGTTGAAGGCGTGATGGCGCCAGAAGCAGGTACGTCGCCTTCCGACCGTCGTCCCCTTCTCCCTGGAGGGGGGAAGGGTCAGGGATGGGGGTGGCGCAGGTTCAGCCGGTGCGGTGAAACAGGAGAAGGCTCCGCCCGCGCACACCGCTGGCGTGGACAGACCTCCACCCCCATCCCCGGCCCTTCCCCCCTCCAGGGGGAAGGGAGAAGACAGGGTGTTGGCGCATGACCCTCCACGACACCCTCGCCCGCGCCCTGCATGCCCTCGATCCCGAGGACGCCCACGGCGCCACGATCCTGGGCCTGAGGCTCGGCCTCGGCCCCGTCGACCGGACGCCCCCCGACCCGATCCTGACCACGACGCTCGCCGGAATCCCGCTGGCCTCGCCGATCGGCCTGGCCGCCGGCTTCGACAAGAACGCCGAGGTCCCGGCGGCCATGCTGCGGGCCGGCTTCGGCTTCGTCGAATGCGGCACGGTCACGCCCCTGGCCCAGGCCGGCAACCCGCGGCCCCGGCTGTTCCGGCTGACCGAGGATCGGGCGGTGATCAACCGCATGGGCTTCAACAACGCCGGTCTCGGCCCGTTCGCCGCCCGCCTGGCCCGGCGGCGCGTGGGGCCGGTCGGCGCCAATATCGGAGCCAACAAGGACTCCGCCGACCGGATTGGCGACTATGTGCTGGGCCTGCGCCGCCTGTGGGGCCTGGCGGACTGGTTCACGGTCAACATCTCCTCGCCCAACACCCCCGGCCTGCGTGGCCTGCAGACGCGCGCCGCCCTCGAGGAGCTGCTCGGACGGCTGGACCCGCCGCGCCCTCGCCGGCGACTGTCCCGTGTTCCTCAAGGTCGCCCCCGACCTCGAGGACGACGAGATCGAGGCCATCGTCGAGACGGTGGCGGCCTACGGCCTGCAGGGGATCATCGTCTCCAACACGACAATCTCCCGGCCGGCCGGCCTGCGCTCGCCCCTGCGCGCCGAAGCCGGCGGCCTGTCGGGTCCGCCGCTGATGGATCTGTCGACCCGCATGCTGGGCCGGTTCCACGAGGCGGGCGCCGGCCGCGGCCTGGTCCTGATCGGCGCGGGCGGA
>DAORNX010000214.1:0-4738 GCA_035441225.1 Caulobacter sp. | reverse complement strand
TCGGCCGCGTCCTGGTCGAGGCCGCCGCCGCCACGGCCGCCGCGCGCGGGGCCGACAGCCTGTTTCTCGAGGTGTCCGCCGACAACGCCGCGGCGCTCGCGCTTTACGCAGCCGCCGGGTTCGAGCCGGCCGGACTGCGCAAGGGCTACTACGCGGACGGGGCCGACGCCTTGGTCCTGCGGCGCACGCTTAACAGCTGAGCCCGGCGGGCCTATCCTGCCCGCGACTCGTCAGGAGAACCCCGTGGACCGCCTCGAAAAGCTCTGCGTCGAAAAAGGGATGCGGATGACCGACCAGCGGCGCGTGATCGCCCGCGTGCTGTCCGGCGCCGCCGATCATCCTGACGTGGAGGAGCTCTACCGCCGCGCTCACGAGATCGACCCGCACATCTCCATCGCCACGGTCTACCGCACGGTGCGGCTGTTCGAGGAGTCGGGCATCATCGAGCGGCATGATTTCCGCGACGGCCGCAGCCGCTACGAGGAAGCCCCGGACGTCCACCACGACCACCTGATCGACATGAAGAGCGGCAAGGTCGTCGAGTTCGTCGACCAGGAGATCGAGGCCCTGCAGCAGGCCATCGCCCGCAAGCTCGGCTACCGGCTGGTTGATCACCGGCTGGAGCTCTACGGGGTGCCGCTCGAAGACTAGGCCCGGCCGGACCGTCCTTCACGGGGAAATCGGGAACCGGCCACACCCTCTGTCGGTTACCCAACCGTAAGGCGGGGATAACGCGAGCCTGCCCGATTGATCGGGCCAGAGGGTGCTGTGACCAATATGACTTCCGGGCCGGGGCGGATCGCGATCCGTCTCCTCGGCGCCGCCATGATCCTGATCGGTCTTGTCTTGTCAGTGGGCGGAGCCTGGCTCGCGGCGCTCGGCGGGTCTCCCTACTACCTGGTCGCCGGCCTCGGCATCATCATCTCGGCGGTGCTGATGCTCCGCGGGTCGCTGACCGGCGTGTGGGTCTATCTGGCCGTCTACGGCCTGACCTGGATCTGGGCGATCTGGGAGGTTGGGCTCGCCGGCTGGCCGCTGGTTCCCCGGGTCGTCGCCCCCACCGTGCTGCTGGTCCTCGTCATCGCCTGTGTTCCCGTCCTCAGGCCGACCCCGGCGGGGCGGCGCGGTGGACTGGCCGGACTGGCGGCCACCATCGCCTTGGCCATTGTTGCGGGCATTGGCGTGGGCATCGCCAATCGCGCGCCGCAGGCCCTGCCGCTGCCGGACGCGGGGTTGCCGACGCCGGCCGACGCCTCGCCGCTGCCGGTCGGGGCCGACTGGGCCGCCTATGGCGGGACCTACGGCGGCCGACGCTATTCGCCGCTGACCCAGATCAACGCTCAAAATGTCGGGCGGCTGAAGCGCGTGTGGCTCAGCCACACCGGCGACATGCCGAGCGCCGCCGCCAGGGACAAGTACGGCGCCGAGACCACCCCGCTGAAGGTCGGCGACACCCTGTATCTCTGCAGCGCCAAGAACATCCTGATCGCGCTGGACCCGGTGACCGGCAGGACCCGCTGGCGCCACGACCCGCAGGTCGCGGACAAGTACATCCCCTATACGGCGGCTTGCCGGGGCGTCTCCTACTACGCCGTCCCCGGGGCGGCGGCGGATGAACCGTGCGGCGCCCGCATCTTCGAGGGCACGCTGGACGGCCGGATCATCGCCGTCGACGCCCACACCGGGCGCTCGTGCGCCGGATTCGGTCACCGCGGCGAGGTGCGCATCACCGATGGCATGGGCGCCGTCACCCCCGGCATGGTGTCGATCACCTCTGCGCCGACCATCGTCCGGGGCGTGGTGGTCACCGGCCACCAGGTCCTCGACGGGCAGAAGCGCTACGCGCCCTCGGGCGTGATCCAGGGCTACGACGCGGTGACCGGCGAGTTGCGCTGGGCCTGGGACATGGTTCGCCCGGATCGCACGGACGCGCCGCCGCCCGGCGAGGTCTACACGCGCGGCACCCCCAACATGTGGAGCACGGCGACCGGCGACGAGGCCCTTGGCCTTGTGTACCTGCCGCTGGGAAATTCCGCCGCCGACTACTGGAGCGGGCTGCGGCGACCCGAAGAGAAGGCCTATTCCAGCTCGCTGGTCGCCCTCGACGTCACGACGGGCAAGCCTGTCTGGTCGTTCCAGACCGTGCACAACGACGTCTGGGACTACGACCTGGGCTCCCCCGGCACGCTGGTTGATTTCCCGACAGCCGGAGGCGCGACCCCGGCGATCATCCTGCCGAGCAAGCAGGGCGACATCTACATTCTCGACAGGCGCACGGGACAGCCCCTGACCCCGGTCAGCGAGCGTCGCGTTCCCGGCGGCGGCGTCGAGCCGGAGCAGCGGTCCCCAACCCAGCCCTATTCCGGCTACCACACCCTGCGGCGGCCCGATCTGCTCGAGCGCGACATGTGGGGTATGTCGCCGATCGACCAGATGATCTGCCGCATCCAGTTCCGCCGGGCCAGCTACGACGGCTTCTACACCGCCCCGACCAGCGACCGGCGCTGGATCGAGTATCCGGGCTACAACGGCGGCTCGGACTGGGGCGGCGTGGCCGTCGATCCCCGGCGCGGCGTCATCGTCGCCAACTACAACGACACCCCCAACTACAACCGCCTGGTGCCGCGCGCCGAAGCCGATGCGAAAGGCTGGACCCCGCGAGGCGACGCTCGCGGCGGCAGCATGGGTCACGGCGCCGAGGGCGCCGGGGATCCCCAGGCCGGGACACCCTACGCCATCACCGTCAACGCCGGATGGCGCATGCCGGCGACGGGCCTGATGTGCAAGGAGCCGCCCTACGGCGGAATCCGCGCGATCGACCTGCGCACCGGTCGCACCCTCTGGGACCGTCCGCTCGGCACGGCGCGACGCAACGGGCCGTTCGGCATCCCGTCGATGTTGCCGATCAACATCGGCACGCCCAACAACGGCGGCGCGCTGGTGACGGCCGGCAACCTGGTGTTCGTCGCCGCGGCGACCGACAACCTGATCCGCGCCATCGACATCCGCACGGGCGAGACGGTCTGGAGTGACGTGCTGCCGGCCGGCGGGCAGGCGACGCCGATGACCTATGAGGCGGGCGGACGCCAGTTCGTGGTCATCATGGCCGGTGGGCACCATTTCATGGAGACGCCGATCGGCGACGAGGTGGTCGCCTACGCCCTGCCGGGATCGGGGACCTGATCGCGGCGGGCCCCCGCCCTCGCCGGTCCGGGACGGGCGGAGGTTGCACGACGATGACCGCGACCCCATAACCGCTCGATGACCGACGCCGCGCCGCAGAAGCGCCTCTACATCAAGACCTACGGCTGTCAGATGAACGTCTATGACAGCGAGCGCATGGCCGATGTCCTGCGCCCGCTGGGCTATGCCGTGACCGACGAGCCCGAGGGGGCGGACCTGGTGGTGCTCAACACCTGCCATATCCGCGAAAAGGCCACCGAGAAGGTCTATTCCGAGCTCGGCCAGATCAAGCTGATGAAGAGCCGCAAGGCGCAGGCGGGCGGCGCCATGACCATCGCCGTCGCCGGCTGCGTGGCCCAGGCCGAGGGCGAGGAGATCATGCGCCGTCAGCCGGCCGTGGATCTGGTCGTCGGACCGCAGGCCTATCACCAGCTGCCCGAGCTGATCGCCCGGGCCCACCGCGCCACCGGCGAACGGCTCAGCGCCGACTTCGCGGCCGACGACAAGTTCGACGCCCTGCCGAAGGATCGCCATGTCACGGGCGTGACCGCGTTTCTCACCGTGCAGGAGGGCTGCGACAAGTTCTGCACCTTCTGCGTGGTGCCCTACACCCGCGGCGGCGAGTGGTCGCGGCCGGCCGACGACGTGGTCGCCGAGGCGGAGGTGCTGGCGGCCAGGGGCGTGCGCGAGGTCACCCTGCTGGGCCAGAACGTCAACGCCTATGACGGCTGCGACGGCGGGCTGGCGGGCCTGGCGCGGCGGCTGGCGAAGGTCGAGGGCCTCGACCGCATCCGCTACACCACCAGCCACCCGCGCGACATGGACGAGGCCCTGATCGCGGCCCATGGCGAGTTGCCCGAGCTGATGCCCTTCCTGCACCTGCCGGTGCAGTCGGGCAGCGACCGGATCCTCAAGGCGATGAACCGCGCCCACACGGCCGAGAGCTATATCCGGCTGATCGAGCGGATCCGCGCCGCCCGGCCCGACATGGCCATCAGCGGCGACTTCATCGTCGGCTTCCCCGGCGAGCGGGACAGCGATTTCGAGGCGACCCTGAACCTCGTGCGCGAGGTCGGCTACGCCAGCGCCTTCTCGTTCAAGTACAGCCGCCGGCCCGGCACCCCGGCCAGCGCCATGCCGGGCCAGGTGGCGACCGCGGTGATGGACGAACGGCTGCAGCGGCTCAACGCCCTGCTGCAGGAGCAGCAGGAGGCCTTCAACCGCTCGGTGGTCGGCCGCGTCGAGCCGGTGCTGATCGAGAAGGCCGGCCGCCATCCGGGCCAGGTCGGCGGTCGCAGCCCGTGGCTCCAGCCCGTGCACATCGAGGGGCCCGAGCGGCTGATCGGCCAGATCTTGCCGGTGCGCATCGACGGCGCCACGCGGAACAGCTTGGCCGGCTCACTGGTTCTGGAAGCGGTATGAGCCGCCCGCCCGAATTCCTCCCGCTGTCGGACGCCGCCGTGCGCGCCGTGGCCGGCCCCGGCGGCCGTCACGCGGCCCTGATCGAGGACGCCTTCAAGGTCCTGCTCGAGACGCCCGGCGGCGGCGTGTCGCT
>DAORNX010000213.1:0-4777 GCA_035441225.1 Caulobacter sp. | reverse complement strand
GGCTCCGACCTGGCCTCGCTGAAGACCAAGGCCGAGCGGATCACCGGCGACGACGGCAAGGAATACTACCTGGTCAACGGCCAGAAGACCTGGACCACCCTGGCCCAGCACGCCGACTGGGGCTTCTTCCTGGTCCGCACCAACCCCGACGCCAAGATCCAGGAAGGCATCTCCTTCCTGCTGATCGACATGAAGAGCCCGGGCATCGAGGTGCGGCGCATCACGACCCTGGAAGGCGGCCACGAGGTCAACGAGGTCTGGCTCGAGAACGTCAAGGTGCCGGTCGAGAACCGCGTCTACGAGGAGAACCAGGGCTGGACCTGCGCCAAGTTCCTGCTGGCCCACGAACGCTCCGGCATTGCCGGCGTGGCACGCTCCAAGCGCGGCGTCGAGAAGATCCGCGAGATGGCCTCGACGGAGCTGGGCGACGACGGCAAGCCGCTGATCCAGGACCAGGATTTCAAGCGCAAGGTCGCCGAGCTTGAGATCGATCTGACGGCGCTGGAGTTCACCGAACTGCGCACCCTGGCCAGCGAGAGCGCCGGCAAGGGACCCGGGCCGGAATCCAGCCTGCTCAAGATCAAGGGCACCGAGATCCAGCAGCGCCTGACCGAGCTGGCGCTGGAGGCGTCCGGCCACTACGGCGCGCCCTACCTGCGCGATCTGGGCGGCAACGCCCGCATCGGCCCCGACCACGCCGTCGGCCGCGCCGGCGCCTACTTCAACACCCGCAAGACCTCGATCTACGGTGGATCCAACGAGATCCAGCGCAACATCATCGCCAAGATGGTGCTGGGCCTCTAGGCCTCGCCCCAAACCAGAACACGATCAGGGACGACCCATGGATTTCAACTTCACCGAAGAACAGTCGATGCTGCGTGACACGGTCACCAGCTTCCTTCAGGACCGCTACGACTTCGACAAGCGTCGCAAGATGATCACGTCGGAAGCCGGCCGCGATCCGGCCATCTGGGAGGCCTTCGCCAACGAGCTGGGCATCCTCGGCGCGCCTTTCTCCGAAGAGCTGGGCGGCCTGGGCGGCGGCGCGATCGAGAACATGATCGTCATGGAGGAGTTCGGTAAGGCGCTCGTCGTCGAGCCCTACCTCGGCACGGTGGTGATCGGCGGCGGCTTCCTCAAGCACTCGGGCTACGCCGGCGCGGCCGACCTGATCGGCGGCATCATCGAGGGCAAGACGATCATCGCCTTCGCCTATGCCGAGCCGCAGGGCCGCTACACCTGGTCGGACCTGAAGACCACGGCCAAGAAGGACGGCTCCGGCTATGTCCTGAACGGCCACAAGGCGGTCGTCACGGGCGCCCCCTGGGCCACCCACCTGATCGTCACCGCCCGCACCGGCGGCGGCCAGCGCGACGCCTCGGGCGTGTCGGTGTTCATCGTCGACAAGAACGCCAAGGGCGTGGTCACCCGCGACTATCCGACCGTCGACGGCCAGCGCGCCTCGGAAGTCTATTTCGAGAACGTCTCGGTCGGCGCCGACGCCCTGATCGGCGCGGAAGGCGCGGGCCTGCCGCTGGTCGAGAAGGTGCTGGACGAAGCCACCGCCGCGGCCTGCGCCGAAGCGGTCGGCGCCATGCGCCAGCTGCACACCGGCACCCTCGAATACGCCAAGCAGCGCAAGCAGTTCGGCGTGCCGATCGCCAGCTTCCAGGTGCTGCAGCACCGCATGGTCGACATGTTCATGAATGTCGAGCAGTCGGTGTCGATGACCTACATGGCCACCATCAAGCTCAACGACGACGCCGAGCGGGCCAAGGCCGTCAGCGCCGCCAAGGTGCAGATCGGCAAGGCCTGCAAGTTCGTCGGCCAGAACGCCATCCAGATCCACGGCGGCATGGGCATGACCGACGAACTGGCCATCGGCCACTACTTCAAGCGCGCCACGATGATCGAGGGCCTCTACGGCTCGGTCGACCATCACCTGCGCCGCTACGAGGGCTTGAGCTTCGGCAAGGCGGCCTAGCGCGCCGGCAAGCGCATTCACGGGAACCAGGGGGCGGGGCCGGAAGGCTCCGCCCTTTGTCTGTCGGCCCTGCCGCGGTCGGAAAACGGTGATTCACCAATCTGAAATCGCTGTGCCTCCAGATTGGCCACGCGGCCTCATCGAAGGACGCGGCGGTTCCGTGCTCCCATGGTCGATCAGCTCGCAGCAGAGACGGCGCGGCAGTCCGCCGTCGATCGTGAATCGAGGACCGCGACCCTGACGCGGACCATGACGCTGATCGCGACGGGGGGGCCGCTGTCGACGATCCTCGACGCGATCGCCCGCTATGTCGAGGCCGAGCATCCGCGCATGCTGTGCAGCATCCTGCTGCTCGACGACGCCGGCGAGCGGCTGATGTTCGGCGCCGGATCGAGCCTGCCGGACTTCTACAACGCGGCCATCGACGGCATTGCCATCGGGCCCGGCGTGGGATCCTGCGGCACGGCGGCCTACACCAACGCCTGCGTCGTGGTCGCGGACATCCAGGCGGACCCGCTGTGGGCCGACTTCAGGGAGCTGGCCGGCCAGGCCGGACTGGCGTCCTGCTGGTCCGAGCCGATCCGGGGGCGCGATGGCCAGGTGCTCGGCACCTTCGCCATGTATCATCGCGACGTCCGGGTTCCTGCGGAGGACGACTTCCGCTCGATCGAGGCGGCCGCGCATCTGGCGGCCATCGCCATCGAGCGCAAGCGGTCCGACGACGCCCTGGCGGCCAGCGAGGCCCGCCACCGCCTGTTCGCCGACAACGCCACCGACCTGATCATGCTCAGTGATCGCGAGGGACGCCTGACCTACATCTCGCCGTCCGTGGCCAGGGTGACGGGCTATCTGCCGGAAATGCTGGTCGGGCGGCTGATCGAGGACATGGTCCACCCCGAAGACTGGCCGGCGATGAAGGCCATCGGCGACCGCCTGTACGCCGGCGAGTTTCCCGGCGACACGCCGCGGGTGGACTATCGCGCGCGCCACAAGGACGGGCGCTGGTTGTGGTTCGAGACCCGCACCGGCCTGATCCGCGATCCCGCGACGGGTGAGCCGACCGGCACGCTGGATGTCGCCCGCGAAGTGACGGCGCGCAAGACGCTCGAGGCCGAACTGCGCGAGCGGACCCGCGAGGCCGAGGCGGCGACCGAGGCCAAGTCGAACTTCCTGGCCAACATGAGTCACGAGATCCGCACGCCGTTGACGGCGATTCTCGGCTTTTCGGGATTGCTCCGGCGATTGCCCGGCCTGCCGGGCGAGGCGGGGCAGCATCTGCAGCGGATCACCACGGCGGGCGAGGCCCTGCTTTCGGTGGTCAATGACGTGCTCGACTTCTCCCGGCTTGAGGCCGGACAGATCGCGATGGATCCCCAGCCGTTCGACCCGGCGGCCGTCGTCCGCGAGACTGTCGACCTCGTGGCCGGGCAGGCGGCGGCGAAGGGGCTGGGACTGTCCGTCGACCTGGACGCCGAGCTGCCCGCCGCGGTCAGGGCCGACAGCGCACGGCTGCGCCAGATCCTGCTCAATCTGCTCGGCAACGCCCTGAAGTTCACCCAGGCGGGCGATGTCCGGGTGACGGTTCGGCACCGGCCCGATGAGGGCGGACAGCTGCGCATCGAGGTCGCCGACACGGGGCCGGGCGTGCCGGCCGACCGCCTGGACCGGCTGTTCCAGCGGTTTTCGCAGGTCGACGGCTCGATCAGCAGGCAGCATGGCGGGTCGGGGCTGGGGCTGGCGATCTGCCTGGGCCTGACCGAGTTGATGGGCGGCCGGATCGGCGTCGACAGTGTCGAGGGCGAGGGGTCGCGGTTCTGGTTCACCATCGCCGCCCCGCCCGCCGCCGGCCATGCCGGCGCGGGGCCAGCGCCGGACGCGGTCGAGACCATGCCGGCGGCCCGCCTGCTGCTGGTCGACGACGTCGCGATCAACCGGCAGCTGGTGCGGGCCATCCTGGCGCCGTTCGGACACCTGATCACCGAGGCCGGGGGCGGCGCGGAAGCGGTCGAGGTCGCGCGCCTCTCGGACTTCGACCTGATCCTGATGGACGTGCAGATGCCCGGCATGGATGGCCTGAGCGCGACCCGGGAGATCCGGGCCGAGGCTGGACCCAACCGGCACACGCCGATCATCGCCTTCAGCGCCAATGTGCTGGCCGACCAGCTGGCGGCCTGCCGGGCCGCCGGTATGAACGATCACGTCGCCAAGCCGATCGACCTGGCGGAACTGGTCGCCAAGGTCGCCCTGTGGACTGCCGAGGCCGGTCTCGAGAAGGCGGCCGCGGATTACGTCCGCCTGGCGTAGTCGCCGGTCGCCAGGGGCCTCGGCGCCGCCTCGGTTCGAGACTGGCGGTCGCCCGGCCGGACCGTCCGGGCGAGGGGACGCGGGGCCGGTTGTCGTTCCCGCGGTCACGGTCGAACTCCATGGCGGGGCGACGGCGCCCAGGGTGACGGATATACAGGTCATCAACCGTCGGTGATTGGCCAGTAAAATACTGAAAAGAAAAAAGAATGCCCGATAATCCGCATACGGAAATAGTCCGAAAGCGGATTAATTTTCTTGCGTCCCGCGACTCGGCCGGCGCAGGCTTGATCTCGACGCGCTGACGACCCCGAGGGCATCGCCACGACAGACCCCCAAGGCCGCTCCGCGTCTCTTTCGGCTCACGGCTCGAGGAGACGCCGACATGACGATATCGAAGATGGACCACGCCATGCTGTCATTCGGACTGCTGGGGTTGATGCTTGTGCCGCGACCGAGGAACCCGGGCGGCGGCCGGTCTCCGGCGAGGCC
>DAORNX010000212.1:4565-4791 GCA_035441225.1 Caulobacter sp. | reverse complement strand
CCCGCGCGAGGCCGGGGCGCGGATGCTGGTGGGGGAGCGGGCGCAGAGCGGCACCATCGGCGGCGGGGCGCTGGAGCACCGGGCGACGGACCAGGCGCGGCGGATGCTGGCAGCGGACCGGGGATGGGCCTTGCAGGACTACCCGCTGGGGCCGTTCCTGAAACAGTGCTGCGGCGGCCATGTGCGGCTGCTGCTGGAGCGGCTGGACGGGGACAGCGAAGGCTGG
>DAORNX010000212.1:0-4327 GCA_035441225.1 Caulobacter sp. | reverse complement strand
TGCGGGGAGGATTGGATGAAATCGATCAATGGCCGGGCGCCCTGCTCGTCGGTCCGGACGGCGCGCCGCTGCCGGGCCGCCGGCCGCGGCTCGGCGAAGGCGACGCCATCATCGAAACCGTCGACGCCCGGCGTCCCCGCGTCCTCCTTTTCGGCGCCGGCCATGTCGGCCAGGCCATCGCCCGGGCCCTCGCGCCCCTGCCCTTCGTCCTCGACTGGCGTGACAGCCGCGACGAGGCCGCCGGCCCGGGCGTGGCGGTGCATGGCGAGGCTCATCTGGTCGACCTCGCCGCGGCGGCCGGGCCCGGCGACCATGTGCTGATCCTGACCCACGACCACGACCTGGACTACCGTCTGACCCATGCCGTGCTGACGGCCGACAAGGTCAGATACTGCGGCCTGATCGGCTCCGACACCAAGCGCGCCCGCTTCCTGCGCCGCCTGCGCGACGACGGCGTCAGCGAGGTCGCCATCGCCCGCCTGACCTGCCCGATCGGCCTGCCAGGCCTGAAGAGCAAGGCGCCGGAGGTGATCGCCGTGGCCGTGGCCGCCCAACTTCTTCAAATGATCGAGACGCCATGATCGCGGACCTTCTGGCCTGGCTGAATCTCGGCGTGCGCTGGCTGCATGTCATCGCCGGCATCGCCTGGATCGGCTCGTCGTTCTACTTCATGTGGCTCGACGCCCGGCTGAAGGCCGACGCGACGACGCCGCCGGGGGTTCAGGGCGACCTGTGGGCCGTCCACGGCGGCGGCTTCTATCACAAGCGCAAATACCTCTCGGTCCCGCCGGACATGCCGGACGAGCTGCACTGGTTCAAATGGGAGGCCTACACCACCTGGCTCAGCGGCTTCGCGCTGCTGGGGGTGATCTACTACCTGGGCGCGCCGACGTACCTGATCGATCCTGGCAAGGTGGCGATGGCGCCGTGGCAGGCCGTGGCCATCGGCCTGGCCTTCCTCGCCGGCGGCTGGATCCTCTATGACGCCCTCTGCCGGTCGCCGCTGGGCCAGCGCCTCACGCTGTTCGGCCTGGTCTGGTTCCTGATCCTGACAGCCGCCGCCTGGGCGCTTGGCCACATCTTCAGCAACCGCGGGGCCTTCATCCATCTGGGCGCGATCATCGGCACGGTGATGGCGGCCAACGTCTTCATGGTGATCATTCCCAACCAGAGGAAGATCGTCGCGGCCATGCTGGCCGGCGAGCCGGTCGACCCAGCGCTCGGCAAGCGCGGCAAGATGCGCTCGGTGCACAACAACTACATGACCCTGCCCGTGCTGTTCCTGATGGTCAGCAACCACTATCCGATGGTCATCGACCATCCGCTGAACTGGCTGCTGGTCGCCGGCATCGGCCTCAGCGGCGTGACCATCCGTCACTTTTTCAACCGCCGGAACGCCGGCGCCAGTCAGCCGATGATCCTCGTCGGCGGCGCGCTGATCTTCCTGCTGGTGATGCTGGTGGCGTTGGCGACCAGGCCGAAGGCGGCCGAGGTGGCGGGGGTCGTGCCGTTCCGGGAGGTGCAGCTCATCGTGCGGACCCACTGCATCGCCTGCCACTCGGCCAGCCCGACCAACCCGGCCTTCGCCAGCGCGCCCAACGGCGTGGCCTATGACACGCCCGAGGAAATCCGCCGCTACGCCCCGCGCATCTACGAGCGCGCGGTGGCCACCGACAGCATGCCGCTGGGCAATGAGACGGGCATGACGAAGGCGGAGCGCGACCGGCTCGGCGCCTGGATCCGGGCGGGCGCGAAGTGATGCGGCGCGTGACGCCCCGGCCCCTGACGGCGGACGCCTTCGCGCCCTACGGCGAGGTCATCTCCGCGCGCGAAGGGGTCGAGCAGTATCCGATCAACCATGGCGCCACGACGCGGTTCAACGCTCTGGCCCATGCCGACGCCGCGACCGACGGTGGCGCGCCGATCCTGTCGATCTTCCGCTCGACGCCCCTGCCCGAGCCGGTGCTGAAGATCATGGAGCGCCACCCGCTCGGCAGTCAGGCCTTCATGCCCCTGAACGGCCGGCCCTACCTGGTGGCCGTGGCCCCGGCCGGCGATCTCGACCCGGCGAAGATCGAGGTGTTCCTCGCGAGCGGCGACCAGGGCGTGAACTACGCGGCCGGGACATGGCACCACTACTCGCTGGCGCTAGGCGAGGTGAGCGACTTCCTGGTGGTGGATCGGCAAGGGCCGGGTGCGAACCTGGACGAGGTGGAGCTTTCTGAAACCGACCAGATTGTCGTCGTCCTCTAACCTCTCCCACTTGGGAGAGGGGGACCACCCGAAGGGTGGTGGAGTGGGAGGCGCCGTGCTGGCAGGAAGGCCGACGCGACGTCGCGGCAGACCTGCCCGGATGTCTTGACGGCCAGTGTTGCTCCGGCGGACGGCCTGCTCAAGGACCGCTTCGCGGCCGCGCAGCGGCGACCCCGAAGGGCCCGTCCTTGACCAGGACGACCGCCCGGAGCGCATCATTCCATCAAGGCCAAAGGGCCGAAATCATCCGGTCGGTGAGAGCGAAGTGTGAAGCCGTCCGCCACCGCGCCTCCCTCTCCACCATGCTTCGCATGGTCCCCCTCCCCCTACTGGGGGAGGTCAATTGGAGGGCCAGCCCGGCTACAGCCGCTCGTACGCACTCAGTGTCAAAAACTCCGCGAACTCCTCCTGCAGGCAAAGCTCGCGCATCAGGTCCGCCGCGTCGTCCCAGCGGCCGGAGGCCCAGCGGGCCTCGCCGACCTCCGCGCGGACCACGGCCAGTTCCTCGACGAAGGTGCGTTCGAAGAGCTCGGCCGTCACCGGCGTTCCGTCGTCCAGCGTCACCCCGTTTCTGATCCACTGCCAGATCGAGGCGCGGCTGATCTCCGCCGTCGCCGCGTCCTCCATCAGGCCGTAGATGGCCACCGCGCCCGAGCCGCCGAGCCAGGCCTCGATATACTGCACCGCGACCCGCTGGTTGTGGCGCAGGCCGGCCTCGGTGAACGGGCCCGGCGGCGGCGCCAGCAGGTCGGCCTCGGTAACCGGCGCGTCGTTGGCTCTGGAGACCTCCAGCTGGTTGGTCCGGCCCGGCGCGAAGGCGGCCCCGTAGACGGCGTTGACCACGTCAGACAGCCCCGGGTGCGCGATCCACGACCCGTCATGGCCGTTGGCCGCCTCGCGCGCCTTGTCGGCCCGCACGCGTTCCAGCACCTGGGCGTTCTCGTCCGGATCCTTGCGCGGGATGAAGGCGCTCATGCCGCCCATGGCCAGGGCGCCCCGGCGGTGGCAGGTGCGGATCAGCAGGCGCGAGTAGGCGTCGAGGAACGGCTTGTCCATGCTCACCGAGGTGCGGTCCGGCAGCAACCGGTCGCCGTGCCGGCGCAGGGTCTTGATGTAGCTGAAGATGTAGTCCCAGCGGCCGCAGTTGAGCGCCGCCGCGTGGTCCCTCAGCTCGAACAGGATCTCGTCCATCTCGAACACCGCCGGCAGGGTCTCGATCAGCATGGTCGCCTTGATCGTGCCGACCGGGACGCCGTGCCGCTGCTGGGCGAAGACGAACACGTCGTTCCACCAGCGCGCTTCCTCGAAGTGCTCGAGCTTGGGCACGTAGAGGTATGGCCCGCTGCCGATGGCCGTCAGGGCCGCATGATTGTGATGGAAGTAAAGGCCGAAATCGACGAGCGCGCCGGGGATTTTCCGGCCGTTCCGCAGGATGTGCTTTTCGTCGAGATGAAGGCCGCGCACCCGCGCGACCAGGGTCGCGAGCCTGTCGCCCAGCGCATAGTGCTTGCCGTTCGCGGGGTCGTCCCAGGTCAGGGTTCTGCGGATGGCGTCGCGCAGGGCCCGTTGGCCGCCGATGACATTGGCCCAGGTCGGCGACAGGGCGTCCTCGAAGTCGGCCATGAACAGCTTCACGTCGCTGTTCAGGGCGTTGATGACCATCTTGGCCTCGGCCGGACCGGTGATCTCGACCCGGCGGTCGAGCAGGTCGGCCGGCAGCGCCCCGACCTTCCAGTCGCCCTCACGGACGGAGGCGGTCTCGGGACGAAAGCCCGGCAGGCCGCCGGCGTCGATCCGCGCCTGCCAGGCCTTGCGGGCAGCCAGCAGCTCGTCGCGCCGCGCGGCGAAGCGGTCGACCAGCTCGCCGAGGAAGGCGAGCGCCTCGTCGGTGAGGATCTCGCGGTCCGCCTCGGTGAGCGGCTCGGTGAAGGTGAAGCCCGCGGCCATGTCTCGCTCCTGAATGGTCGACGGTGATAGACCCCTGCGCACAGGGGCGACAAGCCGGGGAGCCATCCATGCCGTTCAACGCCGATCTCGCGGGCGCGACCTGGGGACCGATCCAGTGGGAGATGAC
>DAORNX010000211.1:0-4827 GCA_035441225.1 Caulobacter sp. | reverse complement strand
CTGTGCGGCGGCATGAAGAAGTTCCACAGGCCGGCGGCCTTGGCCTTTTCCTTCAACTCCTCAACGACCTGGACCACCTTCCAGCGGGCGTCGCCGATGACGTTCATCTCTTCATTGTAGCGCGGGACGGCGGGCGCGATGTGCTCGTCCATGAACGCGACCACGCGGTCGAGGAACTGGCGCTGCTTGGGGGAGATATCGAAGTCCATGGGTCGGCCCTGCCCTTTCAAACGGTTGTTTGAGCGCAAGGTAACGGCGGGTGACGCGAGGGGCAAGCTTCAAACCAATCCTCCCCGCGTCGCGGGGAGGACTATTCAGGATCGGCCACCGCCAGGTCACCCTCATCATACCGGTAGTCGAGCAACTCGCCCGGCGTGCACTCCAGCACGGCGCAGAGCTTGGACAGGGTGTCGAACCGCATCCCCCGCACCTTGCCGGTCCGCAGCAGGCTGAGCTGGGTCTCCGACAGCCCGATACGCTGGGCCAGGTCGCGGGCCTTCATCTTGCGACGGGCCAGCATGATGTCGAGGGTGACGATGACGGGCACAGGTCAGATGATCTCGCTCAGCTCGGACTGCAGGCGGCCGGCCTGGGCCATCATCTTGCCGAGAACCAGGATGGCGCCGCCGATGACGGCGATGACCCAGGTCTCGATTTCCAGATGGATGCCGCTGAATCCGTAGTCACCGGCGATCCAGCTGCGGATCCAGGGCACGATCACGGCGCTGGCCGCCGCGCCCCACAGCAGGGAGGAGCCGACCTCGGCCAGGCCCGCGGAATTCGCGCGGGAGAACAGCTCGCCCTTGGCCACCCGGCCAAAGATCCGGGCGGCCGCCCAGACACCCCCGAGATAGATCAGCGCCGGGAGGACGTCGACCAGCCGGTACAGCACCGGCTGGAACAGGTCTCTCAGCCCGGTCGTATCGCCGAGCCGGATCGCGTCGGCGATCGGTCCGATCAGGGTCAACAGGTTCAGGAACACCAGGAACTGAAGCGACAGGACCACGACGGCGATCCAGGCGATGACTTCAAAGGTCTTGGCCTGATCGGCCAGCTTGGCGTTGGACATGGACAATTCCCCCTAGATGATCTGGTCGAGTTCGGACCGCAGCGCGGTCGCCCGGGTGTGGACGAAGCCGAGGATCTGGATCAGGCCGCCGATCACCGCGATCAGCATGTCCGTCGGCTCTGTCCGCAAGCGCAGGGCGCCGAGATCGAGCCAGTCGACCACGACCGGCGTCACGATCATGGCGACGATTGCGCCCATCGACAGCCAGCCGCCGACGGCGCCCAGCGCCGCACTGTTGCGCGCGCTGAAGAGCTCGCCCGTGGCGATCCGGCCGAAGATGCCGCCCGCGACCAGGACCGCGCCGGCATAGAAGAAGCCGGGCAACGCCAGGGCCAGCCCCTTGAGAAGACCGTCGATCTCCACCTGGGTAAGGCCGGTTCCAAACAGGGCGAACAGGAAGGGGATCACCTCGCCGGTGCGCAGGTAGTTCAGAACGGTGGCCGCCACGATCATGACCGTGGCCGCCTGCAGGAAGGTGGCCTGCCGACGAAGGGACTTGTCAGAGGTGTCGTACGGCATTGTGGCCGCTCCATGTGGCACGTCGTTCTTTTTATATAAGACATAAATTTTCAACGGCGCCACATTAATTTTCCGCAGGCTGTTTCCAACCGTCGCGGCCTTGGGCAAGCTGGCTGCCATGAACCTCAAGGCCAAAGTCCTGAAAGGCCGCCATGTGCGGCTCGAACCGATCACCGCCGCGTTGCGCGACGAACTGCGCGGAGCCATCGACTGCGATCCCGCCTCGTGGGAAATCATGTCGACCAACGGCTGCGGAGAGGGTTTCGCCGACTGGTGGGGCGCGCTGCAGGGCGAGACCGAGCGCGGCGAGCGGATCGGCTACGCCATCCGCCGGCTTTCGGACAAGCGGGTGGTCGGCACCTCGAGCTTTCTGAACATCCGTCGGATCCACAAGGGCGTGGAGATCGGCGCGACCTTCCTGCACCCCGACGTGCGGTCAGGGCCGGTCAATCCCGAGTCCAAGCGGCTGATGCTGGCCCAGGCCTTCGACGCCGGCGCGATCCGCGTGGAATTCATGATCGACGAGCGCAACGCCCGCAGCGAGGCGGCCGTCCTCAAGCTCGGCGCGACCAAGGAAGGCACGCTGCGCAATCACAAGATCACCTGGACCGGCCATGTGCGCGACACGGCCGTGCTGTCGATCTGCGACTTCGACTGGCCGGCCGTGCGCGACCGCCTCGACTTCCGGCTGAGGGAGTCGTTCAGTCCGGCCTGACCGGCGTCGCCGCCTGCGACCCGTCGCCGCAACCGGGCCTTGTGCGTCAACTTGACACGCGGGCCGGCGGAATTCTGGTAACAACCTGCGCGGGAAGATGCGGCCATGACCGCACTCGCCTGCCTTCGCATCCTCGCCGATCCCGACCGCGCGCCGGTCGGCGCCGACAGCCCGCCGCCCGGCCTGAGGCGCGTCGTCGCCGCCTACCTGTACGGCCGATGGTCCCGCCCCCGGCGGTTTGGCGAGGTGGCCCCCGGCGCCTTCCTGTTGACCGATCCGCTGGCCATCCATGTCGATCCGGACGACCTGATCGCCCTGGCGATGGAATTGCGGGACGAGCCGGTGTCGCTCGTCGTGCTCGACGGCGACGAGGCCTCGACGGCGTTGCTGGCGGCGCTGAACCCGGCCGATCTGCGGTCGGTGCTCGCCGGGCGGCTGATGGTCGAAGGGCTGGACGGTTTGCTGACGGTGATCACGCACGACGGCGTTCGGCTCGTGGAGCCTCAGGCGGACGCACCGCCTCCGCCGCGGCTGGCTTTCGACGGAATGGGCGTCGGACGGCCGGAATCCGGAGCCGAACCGCTGCGCCTTGCCGGCTGAACCTCAGGGCAGGCGTCGATAGCGCCAGTCCATCCCCCGGACCTGACCACCAACGGTCCCTTCGATGCGCGCGCACAGGTCGGCGTCGCACCGGCGATAGATGACCCGCTGCGGGAAGTCGTGGTCCGGGTTCTCGAACACCGCCTCGCCCGGCTTGCCGGACCGGAGCACGAATGGCGTCGCCGGCTGGCCGCCGACATAGGCGGTAAAGGTCACGCCGGCCGGACCGGTTGTGATGGTGGCGAACTCCGTCACCGGCGCGCGGCCAGGGCGAAGGGTCTGGGTCACGCCGGCCATGGCCCCGTCAAGCGGCGGCAGCCATGTCTCGCGGACCGTCCCGCCGTCGGATTCCTGCGCCCAGTCGCCGGCCATCCAGGCCAGGTCCGCGACCGCGGCCGTCTCTCCGGCGAACGCTGGCGTGGCGGACAGCAGAAGCAGGGCGAGAAGAGGATGTTTCATGACGGGGACTCCGGGTCCGGGACCGCCAGCCTGCCTCAGGACCGGCGCGTCGTCACTTCCCTCGCCGCGTCCGAAAGAAGTCCCGCAGCAGCGCGGCGCTCTCCTCGCCCAGCACGCCGCCGGTCACCTGCGGCCGCCAGTGACAGGTCGGCTGGTCGAAGAACCGCGGGCCATGGACCACGGCCCCGCCCTTGGGATCCTCGGCGCCGAACACCACCCGACCCAGACGGGCGTGGCTGATCGCCCCCGCACACATCGCGCAGGGCTCCAGGGTGACCACCAGTGTCAGGCCGGTCAGCCGATAGTTGCCGAGCGCGGCGGCGGCCTGGCGGATGGCGGCGATCTCGGCGTGGGCGGTCGGATCATGGGCCCCGATCGGTCCGTTGCCGGCCCTCGCCAGCACCGCGCCCGTGGCCGGATCGAGGATCACCGCCCCGACCGGAGTCTCGCCGCGGGCGGCCGCGGCGCGCGCCTCGTCCAGGGCCATCCGCATGGCGTCGATGTCGCTGGGGACGCTCACGTGGCGGGAACCGTCGATCCGTGCTTAAGAAGGGGCAGGTATCGCCGGGAGGCGACACAGGTCCTTCTAACGGAGCGGCGCGCATGCCTGCACAGGAATCTTCCCAACAGCACGATCGCGTGGCCAAGGTGCTGGCCCGGGCCGGCGTCGCCTCGCGGCGCGAAGTCGAACGGCTGATCTCCGAGGGCCGGGTGGCGATCAACGGCGAGACCCTGACCACCCCGGCGGTCAAGGTCGAGCCGGGCGACATCGTCACGGTCGACGGCGAGGTGGTCGGCGGGGCCGAGGCCACCCGGCTGTTCCGCTATCACAAGCCGGTCGGGCTGCTGACCAGCCACAACGACCCGGCGGGCCGGCCGACCGTGTTCGAGACCCTGCCCGAGGGGCTGCCGCGGGTCATCTCGATCGGCCGGCTGGACATCAATTCCGAAGGCCTGCTGCTGTTGACCAACGACGGGGCCCTGTCGCGGGCGCTGGAGCTGCCGTCGAGCGGCTGGGTCCGGCGCTACCGCGCCCGGGCGTTCGGCTACACGACCCAGGAGAAGCTCGACAAGCTGAAGGACGGCATCACCGTCGAAGGCGTGAAATACGGCGCCATCGACGCCCATCTCGACAAGGCGACCGGCGATCGCGACGGCGCGCGCAATGTCTGGATCACGGTCACCCTGACCGAGGGCAAGAACCGCGAGGTGCGCCGCGTGCTCGAGGCCATCGGGCTCAAGGTCAACCGGCTGCTGCGGCTGAGCTATGGCCCGTTCTCGCTGGGAACCCTGGCGGCCGGCGAGGTCGAGGAGGTCGGGCCGCGGGTGATCCGCGAACTGCTGGCCGACTTCGTTCCGGCGGCCAACATGCCGACCGGCAACGCCGTGCAGTTCAAGCCGGCCCTGTCGGCCGGCCGTCGCAGCGGGGTCGAGGACGGCGTCGGTGGGGCGGCTCCGGCGGCCC
>DAORNX010000210.1:0-4846 GCA_035441225.1 Caulobacter sp. | reverse complement strand
GCCCGCCGCCGGCAGGACGCCGATCAGCTGGATGCGGAAGATCAGCACGCTGTTGGGCGGGATCGGGCCCGCGCCCTGCTCGCCGTAGCCGAGCGCCGGCGGGACGTAGAGGATCCATTCGTCGCCGGGCTTCATCTTCTGCAGCGCCTCGATCCAGGCCGGGATCAGGCCGCCCAGCCGCATCACGGCCGGGGCGCCGCGCTGGAACGAGCTGTCGAAGACGTCGCCCGAGACCAGCTTGCCCTCGTAGTGGACCTTGACCTCGTCCTCGCGGCGCGGCGAGACGCCGTCGGCCGGGCCCGAGCTGACCACCTTGTAGAGCACGCCGGACGGCAGCTTCTGCACGCCCGGCTCCTTGGCCGTCTTCTCAAGGAAGGCCGCCGACTGGGCCGCGTTGGCCTGGATCAGCGAGATGTCGGCTTCCTTTCTCGCGCAGCCGGCGAGGGCCAGGCAGGCGACGGCGGCCGCGATCAGGGCGCGTTTCGGCATTGTCTGTCTCCTAGACCGCGCGCGGCG
The DNA here is from genome assembly GCA_035441225.1 of Caulobacter sp. Lineage (GTDB taxonomy): Bacteria > Pseudomonadota > Alphaproteobacteria > Caulobacterales > Caulobacteraceae > Caulobacter. Next base: position 4,330 of record DAORNX010000210.1, on the reverse strand, counting down.
GGTAACCGCTCTCGCGCAGGGCGTCCATGATTTCCTGGGTGTGCTGGGCGTCGCGGGTCTCGATCATGATGTCGAACTCCGCCCCCTTGGCCGGCACGTCCAGGGCCAGGCGATTGTGGGCCACCTCGATGATGTTGCCGCCCATCTCGCCGATCACCCGGCTGACCGTGGCCAGCAGGCCCGGGCGGTCGTCGCCGATGATGCGCAGGGAGACCAGCCGCTGGGCCCGCACCAGCTCGCGGGTCAGCACGCTGGCCAGCAGGCGGGTGTCGATATTGCCGCCGCAGAGGATCAGGCCGCATTTCTTGCCCCGGAACCGCTCGGGATAGGCCAGCAAGGCGGCCAGGGAGGCGGCGCCGGCGCCCTCGGCGATGGTCTTCTCGACATTGCAGTAGAGGGCGATCGCCCGCTCGATGTAGGGCTCCTCGAGCAGCAAAACGTCATCGATCAGCGGCCGGGCGATGGCGTAGGTCCTGGTCCCGACCTCCTTCACCGCGATGCCCTCGGCGATCGTCTGGCCGCCGGCCTCGGCGTTCAGGCCGCGCATGCGGGCGGTGAAGCTGGGGAACATGGCCGGCTCGCAGCCGACGACCCGGACGTTGGGATTGATCGCCTTGGCCGCGGTGGCCACGCCGCTGATCAGACCGCCGCCGCCGATCGGCACCGGCAGGATTTCCAGGTCGGGCACGTCCTCGAGCATCTCCAGGGCGATGGTCCCCTGGCCGGCCATCACGTCGTAGTCGTCGAACGGGTGGACGAAGGTCAGGCCGCGCTCCTCGCGCAGCTGCTGCGCATGGGCCGCCGCCTCGTCGTAGGTGTCGCCGAAGATGACCACGTTGGCGCCGTGCTGGCGGGTGTGCTCGACCTTCACGAACGGCGTGCCCTTGGGCATGACGATGGTCACCGGCACCCCGAGACGGGCGCCGTGATAGGCCAGGCCCTGGGCGTGGTTGCCGGCGCTGGCGGCGATCACGCCGCGGGCGCGCTCCTCCTCGCTGAGCAGCAGCAGCTTGTTGAGCGCGCCGCGCTCCTTGTAGGCGGCCGTGAACTGCAGGTTCTCGAACTTGATCCACACCTGGGCGCCGGTGATCTCCGACAGGGTGCGCGAGTAGCGGCAGGGCGTGCGTTCGACGTGGCCGGCCAGGCGGCCGGCGGCGGCCTTGATGTCTTGCAGGGTGAGGGTCATGGGGATTTCAGCGGGCGGGGGCGCCAGCCTTCACCGCAAACCCCGTATGAGGTCAAGCCGCCGCATGGCCTTTCCTGGCAATTGCGACACCCGGCCCAGCGGCAGGGACTCGGCCGCCCGCCGCACGGCGTAGGCCGTCTCGCGCATCAGGGCCGCCGCCGACGGGGCGCCGATGAAGCCGTGGGTGACGCCGATCCGCCGGTTGGCCAGCTCGCGCTTGAAGCGGTAGTCGCCGGCCCCCAGGTCGAGGCGGCTGTAGGGGACCTGGTCCATCCAGCGCAGGATGTCCTGGAACAGCAGCATGCCGGGCGAATAGCGTTCGAAGGCGGGATCGTGGCCGATGATCCAGCTGTGGATGTTGCGCCCGCCGCGCAGGTCGAGCTGGGCGGCGGCCAGCTGGTCGCCGATGTGCAGGGTGAACAGGATGCCGCCGTAGTCCGGGTCGCGGCTGGCGAACAGGCCGCGCACAAGATGCAGCGGCCAGCCGGCGGCGAACAGGTCGGTCTGGCCCGTGGCGCGCCACTGTCCCCGCTTCCAGACGACGAGCTGCTCGAAATCGGACCGTGAGCGCGAGAAGGCGGCGAAGGTCACCGGGCCCAGTTCGCGCTCGACCTTCCGGCGCTTCTTGTCGGTGTCCTTGAGGACCGAGACGCCGGCGCCGCGGCGCTCGGCCTCGTAGGCGGCATAGCCGTCGGAGACGTCGATGACGAAGGAGTCCTCGCGACCCCGCGCCAGTGGCGCGAACAGGGCCTGGTCCTCCAGCATGTGGCTGAAATCGAACCGGCCGACGCCGAAGGCCTCGGCGATCCGGCGCGGGTCGAGGGTCAGGCCGGGCTCGGCCACCAGGCCCTGGTAGTCGCACATCGGCGCGCCGGCGGGGATGGCGGTGAAGGCCCCGACGCGGGCCGCGATGAATCCCTTCGGATCCGCCATGCCCCCGACAACGGCGACGCGCAGGCCGCGCTCGCCGCCGTCCTGGCGCTGGGCGGCCGCCACCGACCGGGGCCAGTAGGGCGACAGGAAGGGACTGTCGAGCGCCGGGTCGGCCGCCTGCAGGGCCGCCCATCGCTCGACGGCGCAGGCGGTCAGCTCCCAGGGTCTGACGACGTCGATACGCACCTTTACACTCCCCGCCTGTCTGGGCCGCAGCGGACTCTAGCCGCCAACCCTTGCAGGAGGGTTTAGGTCGATGCCGACTTCACACTGGCGAGACGGGCCGAAGCGAGGCTAAGACGGACCGGTCATCCTCGGGGAACTCACATCATGCGCCGTGTCCTGGCCGCCTTCACCCTGGCTCTCGCCATGTCCTCGCCGCTGGCGGCCCAGGCCAAGACCGTGGCCGTGACCGCCGCGCGCCTGCTCGATGTGGCCACCGGAAAATACGTCGAACAGCCGCTGGTGGTGATCACCGACGGCCGCATCACCGCTGTCGGGACCCAGGCGACGATGACCGTCCCCGCCGATGCGGAAAAGATCGACCTGCCCGGCCAGACCCTGCTGCCCGGCCTGATCGACATGCACGTCCACCTCGACTCCTCGCCGAAGTACGGCGGCTACGCCGGCCTGGCCTTCACTGACAGCTTCTGGGCCGTCGTCGGCACGGCCAACGCCGCCGCGACGCTGAACGCCGGCTTTACCTCCGTGCGCAACGTCGGGGCCGACCGCTACAACGACGTGGCGCTGATGCAGGCGATCGACGAGGGGATCGTCCCCGGCCCGCGCATCACCCCGGCCGGCTACGCCCTTGGGGCCACGGGCGGGCATTGCGATTCGACCTACTTCCCGCCCTCGGTGGACCTGACCTCGCCGGGCGTCTTCGACGGCCCCGACGAGGCGCGCAAGCTGGTCCGCAAGATGAAGAAGTACGGGGCGAAGGTGATCAAGATCTGCGCCACGGGCGGGGTGTTCTCCAATGACGCCGTGGGCATCCAGCAGCTGACCGTCGAGGAGATCAAGGCGATCGTCGACGAGGCGCACATGGACGGCATGAAGGTCGCCGCTCACGCCCACGGCCCCGAAGGCATCCGCGCCGCGATTCTCGGCGGGGTCGACACCATCGAACACGCCAGCCTCGTCGATGACGAGGGCATCAAGCTGGCGCTGAAGTACGGCGCCGCCTTCGGCATGGACATCTACAACACCGACTACACCCAGGCCGAGGGCCGGGCCAACGGCGTGCGCGAGAGCGAGCTCAAGAAGGACCACGACATCGGCGAGGCCCAGCGGCAGAACTTCTGCAAGGCCGTGAAGGCCGGGGTGACGCAGATCTACTCGACCGACGCCGGCATCTATCCGCATGGCCTGAACGCCCGGCAGTTCTCGGTGATGGTGCGCTACTGCGCCACCCCGCTGCAGGCCATCCAGGCCGCGACGATCAACGCCGCGGCCGCGCTGGGCCAGGCCGGCGACGTGGGCCAGGTGGCGGTCGGCCGCTGGGGCGACCTGATCGCCGTCCAGGGCGACCCGCTGGCCGACGTGAGCGTGCTCGAGCACGTGACCTTCGTGATGAAGGGCGGCGCGGTGGTGCGGCGGTAGCGACGGTGCGTGGTTCGACACGCGCCTTCGGCGCTGCTCGCCATGACGTGGAACAGATCACGTCATCCTGAGCAGGCCGCGTAGCGGCCGTGTCGAAGGACGCAATCAGATCCCGCAGGTCGCCTTTATCTCGGCGCGCAGGATCGGGATGCCCGCACCCTTCTCCGAGGACGTGGCCAGCACCCGGGGGAAGGCCGCCGGGCGTTTGGCGATCTGCGTCAGGGTGCGCGCGACCACGGCCTCGACCTCGGCCGGCTTGATCTTGTCGGCCTTGGTCAGGACGATCTGGTAGGACACAGCCGCCGTGTCGAGCGCGTCCAGCGCCTCGGTGTCCGGTTCCTTGAGGCCGTGACGCGCGTCGATCAGCAGATAGACCCGCTTGAGGTTCGGCCGGCCGCGCAGGTACTGGCGGCCGAGGTTCTGGAACCTGTCCTTCGAGGTGCGCGAGACGCGGGCGAAGCCGTAGCCGGGCAGGTCGACCAGCCGCAGCCGCCCGTCGAGCAGGAAGAAGTTGATCTCCCGCGTCCGGCCCGGCTCGTTCGACGCCCGGGCCAGGTACTTCTGGCCGACCAGGGCGTTGATCAGGCTCGACTTGCCGACGTTGGAGCG
>DAORNX010000209.1:0-4849 GCA_035441225.1 Caulobacter sp. | reverse complement strand
CCCGGGCCCACCGCACCGTGCCGCGCCCCGGCCAGGAAACCGGCGAACGGAAGGGCGAGCGCCAGCCGAAGAAGCCGGGTTGGGCGAAGGCCAGGCCGAAGAAGCCCGGCGGCCTGCGCACCCCGAAGAAGGCCGCCCCGGCCGGCAAGGCGAAGACGCACTGGTCGGAGGGACCAAAGGGGGCGCGACCCGAGGGGGCGGCGAATCCGCGATCCTTCGCCAGGCCGTCGGGCGCCCCGAAGCCAACGGGCCCGCGTGGCCCCCGTCCGACCGGAGGGCCCAAAGGGGCTCGCGCCGGCGGGCCGGGAAAGAAGCGCTAGCCGCCCCGAGGGGACACGCGCTGAAGTGCATGTCCCCGTGCTATTTCGCCCGCTGCGCTTCCAGCCGCCGCGCCAGGGTCCGGGTGCGGCTGACCAGCGTGACGACCGTCCCGAGCACGATAATCGTCAGCCCGATCATCATCACCTGCCCCCGCCCGCCCCACAGCGGCTCGAGCGCCGCGATCAGGCAGGTCACCGTCAGGGCGAACATCCGATGCGGCTTGGCCATCGGGCCGGCGAAGTCGGCCGGAAAGCCCAGGCCACGGCCGAGCTCGCGCACATAGGCGGTCAGCACGGCCAGCAGGGCGGCCGTCCAGCCCAGCCAGACGCCGGCCGTCACTCCCAGGCCCCAGGCCGCGTAGCCGGCGCCGACGAGGAACAGGGCGTCGGCGATCCGGTCGGGCAGCTCGTTCCAGATCGGCCCCGCGCTCGACCCCAGCCCGTGCTCCACCGCGACCATGCCGTCGAGCATGTTGGCCAGCAGCCGCAGCTGCACCATGACCGCCGCCATGACCAGCATCAGGCCGCGCAGGACGCGACTCTCCTCCAGCCCGGCGGCCAGCAGCAACGCCCCGCCCAACAGCGCGAAGATCACCGAAGACAGGGAGATCAGGTCCGGACTGACCCTGGCCTCGCCCATCGCGCCTGCCAGCGCCCCGGCCCAGGCCTTCGAGCGGGTCTTCAGCGGCCGCCGGTTCTCGAGACTGTCGCTCATGTGGCGCTCCGGCGGCGGGCCCTGACCAGGCCGGCGTTGTAGACGATGGCGTAGAGCGTCGAGACGCTCCACGGAAAGGCGATGGTCGCGAGCAGCTCGGGCGTGCCGATCAGGCGGTGGACCAGCACCAGCAGGGCGATGATCGATCCTGCCGTCACGGACGGCGGAATCACGAACGCCAGCGGCCCCGCGATCCGCCCGTCGAGGGCCTCCAGCGTCTTCTTCAGCCCTCCGGTCAAGGCGCCGGAGACGACCCCCTGGGCCAGGGCCGGCGCCCAGGCCCCCTGCCAGCCATGGGCGCGATTGGCGAAGTAGGCCCAGCCGCCCATCAGCAGGAAGCCGAACGCGACATGGACCAGGCTCGACGTCATCAACCTCTGCATTCCTGGAGCCTTGACCGGATCGCTGCGCGCGGCAAGGTCCCTGAAAGTGCTGTCCTGCGTCCTTCGACACGCCGCTTCGCGGCTGCTCAGGATGACGTGCGATTGTGTACGTCATGGCGAGCAGCGCTCGAAGAGCGCGTGTCGAACCATGCAGGGATGCCCGCGCAAGGCTTCCGTCGGCGACCTCGCCCGGCCAGGATCTGTGAATGAACGTCATCGACCGGATTCTGGCCTTCCACGCCGCGCAGCCGCTGGTCCTGCTGTGGGGCCTGGGCGGGATCATCGGCCTGCTGGTGCTGGGCAGCGTCGTCGCCGCCGTCCTGACGCTCGCCCGGCCGCAGAAGGACTACCGCGAGCTGCGCCAGCGCATGTCGAGCTGGTGGGTGATGATCGCCCTGATCGCCGCGGCCCTGCTGCTGGGCTGGCAGGCGACGCTGGGCCTGTTCGCGGTGGTCAGCTTCATCGCCCTGCGCGAATTCCTGTCGCTGGCTCCGACCCGGCGCGAGGACCGGCTGATCATCCTCGCCTGCTACCTGGCGATCCCGGTCAGCTACGCCTTCGTGGCGGCCGACATCTACGGCATCTACCTGGTGGTCATCCCGGTCTACGCCTTTCTGACCCTGCCCTGGCTGATGGCGGTGATCGGCCAGACGAAAGGCTATCTGTCGAGCGTCGCCCTGTTCCACTGGGGGCTGATGACCTGCGTCTACAACATCGGCTACGCGGCCTTCCTGATGCGCACGCCGGCGGAGGAAGCGCCGGCCGGCGCGGCGGGTCTGGTGTTCTTCCTGCTGGTCGCCACCGAGTTCAACGACGTGGCGCAGTACGTCTGGGGCAAGCTGTTCGGGCGCCACAAGATCATTCCGAAGGTCAGTCCCAACAAGACCTGGGAGGGCTTCCTCGGCGGCTGGGCGACGACGGCGGCGCTGATCTGGTTCGTCGGGCCGCTGTTCATGCCGCTGGGCGGGGTCGGACTGGCGACCATGGCTCTTGTGGTGCCCGTGGCGGGTTTCGCGGGCGATGTGACAATGAGCGCGATCAAGCGCGATATCGGGGTCAAGGACACCTCGCACCTGATCCCCGGCCACGGCGGCATCCTCGACCGGATCGACAGCCTGACCTTCACCGCGCCGCTGTATTTCCACCTGCTGGCCTGGTTCTCGCTGGAGAAGTTCTGATGGGCTGGCTGCGCTGGCTGTTGCTGCTGCTGGTCGCCCGGCCGATCGCGCGGTTCCTGACCGGCGCCGATGTGAGCGGGCGCGAGCACCTGCCGCTGAAGGGCCCGGCCATCGTCGCGGCCAACCACAACAGCCACATGGACACCCTGCTGCTGCTGAGCATCTTCCCCAGCCGCGCGGTGATGCGCGTGCGGCCGGCGGCGGCCTCGGACTACTTCCTGCGCGACCCGGTGATCGGCTGGTTCTCGCGCAACCTGATCGGCATCGTGCCGATCGCCCGGGGCAGGGCCGGGACCGGCGAGGACGTGCTGGCCCCGGCCCGCGAGGCGCTCGCGGCCGGCGACATCATCGTGGTGTTTCCCGAAGGCACCCGCGGCGACGCCAGCGACGAAATGGCCGCGCTCAAGAGCGGCGTGGCCCGGCTGGCGGAGGCGTTTCCGGAGGCGCCCGTCACGCCGGTGTGGATCCAGGGCGCCGGCCGCGTGCTGCCCAAGGGCGAGGTGATCCCCGTGCCGCTGAATTGCGCGGTGCTGATCGGCGAGCCGGTCCGTTGGCAGGGGGGACGAACCGCGTTTATGGAAGACCTCCGCGCGGCCCTCCTTGAGCTGAAGGAGCAGGCCCCGCCGCTTCGCTGGAGCTGAAGGCCTTGCGCATCGTATCCGGCGCCCATCGCGGGCGCGCCCTGAAGACCCCGCCCGGTGACGCCACCCGCCCGACCAGCGACCGGGCGCGGCAGGCGGTGTTCAACATCCTCGAGCATGCGCCCTGGGCCCCGGAGCTCCACGGCGCCCGGGTCATCGACCTGTTCGCGGGGTCAGGCGCGCTGGGCTTCGAGGCCATCTCGCGCGGGGCCGGCTTCTGTCTGTTCGTCGAGACCGACGACGCCGCGCGCGGCGCGATCCGCGAGAATATCGACGCGCTGGGCCTGTTCGGCGCCACACGCATCCACCGTCGCGACGCGACCGACCTCGGATCGCGGCCGGCGGCGATGGGCGAGCCGTTCGACCTGGCCCTCCTCGACCCGCCCTATCGCAGGGGGCTGGCGGACAAGGCCCTGGACGGCCTGGCCGCCGGCGGCTGGCTGAAGCCGGGCGCGATCGCGATGGTCGAGCGGGCGAGCGACGAGCCGACTCCCGCGCCCCGCGGTTTCGCTTCCCTGGACATCCGCGACTACGGCGCGGCGCGGGTGCAGTTCCTGCGGTTCGACGGCCCTGCCTGACCAGGCCGTCCGCCTGCACAGTGCAGGCAGGAACCCGTCCTTCCGGCCAGGTCCGCCCTGACAGACGGCGCAGGTCGAACGGCGCGTCGGCGCCCCCGGCCGGCGGACGGAACCGGAAGCCGCGCGCCCCGCGTCAGTACAGTGACCCGGGCGCCCGCTCCGGGCCCGGTCTTGATTGCACGCAACTTAACGGCCGGCGGGTCGTTTCCCAGACAGTTCCACGCCATGCCACGTCGCCGCGCGCGTCGCCGCGCGCCGGCGCTCGCCTTCTCGGGAGAGATCGATGACCAAGACGACCCACACCCTGGCTGTGCTCGCCGCCGGGACGTTCGCCGTCGCGGGCCTGGGTGCTCCGGCCCCGGCCCTGGCCCAGTACCGGACGCCGCCAGCCCAGAGCCTGGGCGACTCCTGCCGCGACGTGCAGACGTTGAACAGCGGCTATGTGACCGCCGTCTGCCGCGACACCCAGGGCCGCTACCGCTGGAGCTCGATCTATTACCCCTACTGTCGCAGCGACCTGTCCAACCGCAACGGCGTGCTCGCCTGCCTCGGCGCTGAAGCCACGGTCGGCGGCTACGTCGAACAACGCGACTCGTCGGACAGCTCGCCCGTGGGGGCGATTCTCGGCGCCATCGCCGGCGCCCTTCTGGGCGGCGGTGACCAGGCACTCTACGCCCCGGGCGCACGCTACCCGTCGTGGGGCGAACAGGGCTACGGCGACCCGCGCTACGACCCGCGCTTCGGCGAACAGGGCTGGGGCTACGGCGCCCGGGGCTGGGTGCCGATCAACCAGCGGCGCGCCTGGCTGGAGCGCCGCATCGCGCGCGGCCAGCAGCAGGGATCTCTGACCCGGGCCGAGACCACCAGCCTGCGCCGCGAACTGACCCGCCTCGAGCGGCTTGAAATGCGCTACCGCGGCGGCGGCTTGTCGAACAGCGAACGCGCCGACCTCGACCGGCGGTTTGACGCCCTGGCGGCCCGTATCCGCGCCGAGCGTCGCGACGAGGACGCCGGCTGGACCGGCATCAACCAGC
>DAORNX010000208.1:0-4855 GCA_035441225.1 Caulobacter sp. | reverse complement strand
GAGGCCTGGCCGCTGGCGATGCGGCCCTGCTGCGCCGCCGCCGGGGCGGCGAGGACGAGGCTGAGGGCCAGGCAGGCGGCGAGACGGCGCATGGCCCGACCCTGGCGCCGCGCCGGTTAAGGCCTGATTAACCATGACGGTCGCCACAAGGCGGCGTTTCCGGAACAATCGCGCCGGTCTAAGGTTCTGCAGGTCAAGAGCCGCGGCCAGCGGCGTGGGGCGGGACTCTATGACTTCGCAGCCAGACCCGAACCGTCCCGACGGGACGGACTTTCTCAGAGGGGGCGGCGAACTGGGGGCCCTGATCCGCGCGCACGACTGGGCCGCTACGCCGCTGGGGCCGCCCGGGACCTGGTCCCAGCCCCTGAAGACCGCCGTCCGCCTGCTGCTGTCGACCGGCCATCCGATGTTCCTGTGGTGGGGGCCCGACCTGATCCAGTTCTACAACGACGCCTATCGTCGATCGATCGGTCCGGAGCGGCATCCGGGCGCGGTGGGCCAGCGCGGCCGCGACTGCTGGCAGGAAATCTGGCCGATCATCGGCCCGCAGATCGAACAGGTCATGGCCGGCGGCGAGCCGACCTGGCACGAGAACGCCCTGGTGCCGATCACCCGCAACGGCCGGCTCGAGGAGGTCTACTGGACCTACAGCTATGGCCCGGTGCACGACGAAGCCGCGCCCAACGGCGTCGGCGGCGTGCTGGTGGTCTGCACCGAAACGACCGAGGCGGTGCTGGCCGACCGAAGGCGCGCCGAGACGGTGACCCGCTGGCGCCGGCTGTTCGACCAGGCGCCCAGCTTCATGTGCATTCTCGGCGGGCCCGACCATGTCTTCGAGTTCGTCAACGACGCCCACAGGGCGCTGTTCGGCAGCCATGACTGGATCGACAGACCGATACGCGAAGCGTTCCCCGAGCTTGCCGGCCAGGGTGTCTACGAAACCCTCGACGCGGTCTACGCCACCGGCGAGCGCAGGGTCTTCGAGGCCGCGCCGCTGCGCTTCCGCGGGATCAACGGAGGTCCCGCGACGCTCCGCTACCTAGACTTCGTCTGCGCGCCGATCATCGGCGACGACGGGGCCGTTGTCGGCATCTTCTGGCAGGGCGTGGACATCACCGCCCGCAAGGACGCCGAGACCCACCTGCGGCTGATGGTCAACGAGCTGAACCACCGGGTGAAGAACTCCCTGGCCACGGTCCAGGCGATCGCGGCCCAGACGCTGCATGGCGACGCCGTGCCCGATCACATCCGCAACGCCCTCACCGAACGGCTGATCGCCCTGGCGCGGGCGCATGACGTGCTGACCGACGAGAAATGGGTCGGCGCGGGGCTGAGCGACATCGCCGCCCGGGCCGCGGCGCCCCATCTGTCGGCCGATCACGGCGACCGGTTCGTCATCGAGGGGCCGCCGGTTCACCTGCCGCCGCGAAGCGCGATCGCCGTGGCGCTGGCGCTGCATGAACTGGCGACCAACGCCGCCAAGTACGGCGCCTTGTCGGTCCCGGAGGGGCGGGTGCGCATCGACTGGACCACCGCGGCGGGCGAGGCGGGCGACACCCATCTGCGGATGACCTGGCGGGAGAGCGGCGGACCGCCGGTGTCCCCGCCCCGGGCGCGGGGCTTCGGCAGCCGACTGATCGAGCGCGGGCTGGCCACGGAGCTGCGGGGCAGGGTCCGTATCGACTATCCGCCCTCCGGCGTGATCTGCACCGCCGATGCGATCATCCCGGCGCCGGACGTCATCGACTGGGATATCCGCGCCAACCTCGAGGCGTGACCCTCACCAGCTGTTGAGCCGGACCGGCTCGGCCGGAATATCGCCGGCCAGGACCGCCGGAAGCCGAAGCGTCAGGTCACCGGGAAAGAACACCTCGTCGCTGGCGGCGATCTCGTGCGGATGCCACCAGCGCATGGCCGTCACCACCCGCCGTTCGAGCTCGGTCCAGTGGTCGTCGACCACCTCTTCATGAGGCGCCCGGGCGAGGAAATAGTGCTCGAACAGCCGCCGCGGCTCGCCCTCGACGATCAGGTCGAGCTCGCGGGTCCAGACCCTTGGACCCAGCACCATCTCGGTCAGGCCGGTCTCCTCGCGCAGCTCGCGCCAGGCGGCCTGCTCGAGCGTCTCGCCGTCGTCGACCCCGCCGCCGATGGTGCACCAGCCCCCGCCGGCGTTGTCCGGATCCTCGAACCGCATCAACAGCAGCCGCCCCGCCGGCGAAACCAGCAGGAGTCGGACGGTCAGCCGCGGTCTCGGATGGCTCATACGGTTCGCTGCGCCCGGTCCTTGTCGTTGGTCGCCCGTATCATGTCCTTCACCGCCTGCCACTGGTCGTCGCCCCATTCGCTGAGCCGCGAGAAGTTGCCGCCGCTGGCGTTGTACTGGCCGCCGTCGATGGCGATGGTCTGGCCGTTCACATACTCCGACCCCTTCGACAGCAGATAGACCGCGAGGTTGGCCAGCTCGGCCATCTCCCCGACCCGGTTCATCGGGTTGCCGCTCATGTTCTCGTAGGCGCTCTGCTGCTGGCCCGGGTTCAGGCGCGCGCTCATGCCCTCAGTCGGGAAGGGCCCGGGCGCGATGGCGTTGAAACGAATGCCCTTGGGGCCCCATTCGACGGCCAGGGACTGGGTCATGACGTTGAGCGCGGCCTTGGACATGGCGCTGGGCACCGTGAACGGCCCGCCGTTCCACACCCAGGTGGTCAGGATCGAAATGACGGAAGCCTTGCGGCCTTCGGCGATCCAGCGCTTGCCGCATTCGAGGGTGACGAAGAACGAGCCGCGGAAGACGATGTTGGCGATGGCGTCGAAGCCGCGCGGCGACAGATCCTCGGTGCGGCTGATGAAGTTGCCCGCCGCGTTGTTGACCAGGCCCGTCAGCGCCCCGCCGTCAGCCCAGATCGTATCGATCATGTCCTTGATCGCCTCGGGCACGCGGATGTCGCAGGGGATGCCGACGACCTTGCCCCCGTGGGCGGCCATCAGTTCCTTCGCCGTCTCCTCCAGCACATTGCCGCGCCGGCCGCAGATGTAGACGGTCGCGCCCAGCATCAGGCAGGCCTCGGCCATCACCTTGCCCAGCCCCGTGCCGCCGCCGGTGATCAGGATCCGCTCCCCGTTCATCAGGCCGGGGCGGTACATCAGGTCGTCGGGCTTGAAGGTCATGGCGGTTCTCCCTGTTTGCGACAGAGGGGCCCGCCTTACGGTAGGGCGGTCAAGGGGTCAGGCGACCTCCGCACCGGTCGGGGCCCGCCCCGCCCGGACGCTGCGGATCGTCAGGTGACGCACCGTGGCGAACTGCACCGCGAACAGCGCGACCTTCGAGGCGGTCGGGAAGATCGCCAGGAAGGCGGGCCAGATCTCGGGGAACCGCACCGCGATCACCAGGTTGGCGATCCCGGTCAGCGCCATCAGCCCGGCCCAGACATAGCCGAAGACGATCATCGGGCCCTCGCCGTGTCCGACGGCCACGGATGGCATGTAGCGCAGCATCCAGCCCCGCTTCAGCATCATCGCCGTCAGGATCAGATAGATCAGGGTCGGCTTGGCCATCAGGAAGCGGGCATCATGAAACAGCAGGCTGGCCGCGCCGAAGGTCAGCACCAGCGCCAGACTGGCCCATTGCAGGGGCGCGACGGGCTTGTGCAGCAGCAGCCACAGGGCGACGTGGCCGACGCCGAAGGCGATCGCCACCAGGGTTGCCACCTGCCGGTCCACGTTCATGGCGATGAGCGCCGCGAACAGCAGGCTGGAGAAGAGGTCGTTCGCCAGCGGGCGGGCGGCGTGCATGAAGTTTCGCATGAGAAGGGTCCGGTTGGATCTGATCACGCAAGACTAGGCGTGGCGGTCTGCGGCCGGTGAGTCTGTTCGCGAAGGCTGCGCGGCGGTCCGCGAAATTCGGCCTGCGTTTGGCGCTTCGCCAATGGCCTTAACCCCGTCCGGACAATCCTGGGCCCGCTGTCGGCCAACATCCGCTAGTCTGGGGCCATGAGCGTCGCCTTCACCAAGGAAGAGGACTACGAGTCGACGGCGGCGGATCTGCCGGACCGGCCGATCTCGCCTCACCCCAATCTCGTCACGCCGCAAGGGCTCGCCCTTATCGAGGAAGCCCTCGCCGAAGCGCGGGCGGCGATGACGTCCGCCAAGTCCGGCGGCGACGTCAGCGCGGATCGCACGGCCATGGCGCGGGCGACGCGGGATCTGCGCTACTGGTCGTCGCGGAGGGCCAGCGCCCAGTTGGTCGAACGCGGCGAGGACGACGGGACCCTGCGCTTCGGCGACACCGTCACATTCGAGCGCGAGGACGGCCGTCGGCAGACCTTTCGCATCGTCGGCGAGGACGAGGCCGATCCGGCGCGGGGCAGTGTGTCGTGGATATCCCCGCTGGGTCAGGCGCTGCTGGGTAAGGCCGTGGGCGACGAGGCGGTCGTGGCGGGCGCGGCGGTGGAGATTGTCGCGATCGGTTGACCTGTTGCGTGGTTCGACACGCGCTTCGCGCTGCTCACCACGACGTGGAGGGGCGGCGTGGCCCAGTTTCACGTCATCCTGAGCAGGCCCGAAGGGCCGTGTCGAAGGACCCAGGAAAACACCCGGCCAAAAGTGGCATGGCGAAAGCGCGTTGCATCGCTATAGGGACGGCGTGACTGAACAAACGCCCCTCTTCGCCGTCTATGGCGCCCCGCCGCACGAGGTGATCGCGCTGACCGCGGACGCCGTGCAGGTCTCGCCCCTGGTTCCGGGCGCCGCGCGCCTCGAGGATCTGGCCGAAGGCGCCCTGGCCGGCATTGCCCTCCTCGCGCCGCCCGGCACGGTCGAGCGGCGCTACGCCATGGCCCTGGCGCTGAAGGCGCTCTCG
>DAORNX010000207.1:0-4874 GCA_035441225.1 Caulobacter sp. | reverse complement strand
CCGTTGAGGCAGGCGCCCGACAGGTTGGCCTCGGTGAAGTCGGCGGAAATGGCGTGGGCGCCGGTCATCTGGGCGCCGGCCAGATTGGCGCCCTGAAGCACGGCGTAGTCCAGCTCGCCGGCCTTGCGCTCGTGCTTGAGGATCCTGAACGCCTGGGCGCCCCCCTGCAGGGCGATCTGGCCCTCGCGCAGATCGCAGCCGGCCAGGTTGGCGCCGGCCAGGTTGGCGCCGCGCAGGCAGGCGCCGCGCAGATCGGCCTGGCTCAGGTCCGCGGCGCGCAGGTCCGCCTCCCGCAGGTCGCAGCCGAACATGTTCGCCCGTTTGAGGTTGGCCCCGTTCAGGTTGGTCGTGGCCAGGCGGGCGCCGGTGAAGTCGGCGTCGGCCAGGTCGCAGCCGCCGAGATCCATGTTCGACAGGTCGACATAGGTCAGGTTGGCGCGTTTGCCGCCGCTCCGGCCGCCGAGGTAGCGGTCATGCGCCTCGACCACCGCCTTGACGGCGCTGAAATCGAGGGCGCGGATTAGGCTTGGCGCGGCGGACATCTGACCCTGGTTCCGAGATTCCGGAATCATCGCGCGCGCCGGCTTAATGAACGGTTCTTTCCGCCGCCGGCGGCCCCTTCAGAGCCAGCCCTTGCGCCGGAACCACCAGATCGGGGCGATCATGGTCAGCACCATCAGCCCGAGGGCCATCGGATAGCCGCCGACCCAGCCCAGCTCGGGCATGTGTGTGAAGTTCATGCCGTAGACCGAGCCGATCAGGGTCGGCGGCATGAGGATCACGGCCCAGACCGAGAAGACCTTCATGATCTCGTTCTGGTCGGTGTTGATCAGGCCGACCGCCGAATCGAGCAGGAAGGTGACGTTCTCCGTCAGATAGGCCGAGTGGTCGGTGAGCGACTGCACGTCACGCTGCAGCGAGCGCAGGCGATCGCGGTGCTCCTTGCTGTCGGCGATGGCCTCCGTCAGGGCGGCGAAGGACAGCAGCCGGGCCAGGCTGACCAGACTGCTGCGCGCCTTGGCGGCGATCGACTGACTGCGGCCCAGCCGCCGAAGGATCAGCTTGAAGGGCGCCCGCTGCGACGGGCGGAAAATCTCGCCGGAGATCACCTCGACGTCGGCGGAGGTCTTTTCAAGAATGTCGGCGATCCGGTCGACGAGGGCGTCGAGCAGCCCGAGGAAGGCCTCAAGCGCGCCCGAGCAGAAGTCCGCGTCGCGCTCTGCCTGGGCGGCGTAGGCGACGAAGGCGCGGGGCTCGACATAGCGGATGGTGATCAGCCTGCCCCGCGCCAGCACGAAGGTGACAGGCTCGAGCGCCGGATCGTCGCCATCGGCGCCCACCAGCACGAAGGCGGTCATGAAGCTGGCCCCGTCCTCCTGATAGAGACGGGACGAGACCTCGATCTCGGCCATTTCCTCGCGGGTCGGCAACAGGACGCCGAGCGCCTTCTCGGCGATCAGCTCCTCGTCCCGCTCGGGCCGGGTCAGGTCGATCCAGGCGACGTCCTCGGGGAGGACCCAGTCGGGGCCTGCCTCGACAGGCTGCAGCCCGCCTCCGCCGCAACGAAGCACCCTGAGCATGACGTGAATCCTCCGGACCCGCCTTCCGAATGGAGCGGGTCGCGGACGGCGTCAACCGCCGCCGCCGGTTCAGTCGGCGGTGTCTTCCTGGGCCGGCGCCTGGCCGGTGGCGGCCGCGATCAGGGCGGCGATCCGGTCGGTCGCATCGGCGGCCTGGTTGATGATGCCCAGCGGCGAGGGGATCGGTCCGACCGTCGACGCCGTCTGGGTCGCGGCGGTGCGGGCCATGGCCACGCCCTGGGCGCTCCAGTAGCGCGGATCGGTCTGGGCCAGCTGCTGGGCCTGGCCGTTCTGATAGATGAACCCGTAGGTCGGATAGACCGAGGTGCCCAGGTCGCGGATCGGATCGTACCAGACCTTGACCATGCTCCAGTCGCCGACCGGCGACACGTCGATGACGGTCACGTCCTTTTCGATCTGCCCGCGCGCGCCGCCGATCTGCGACCAGTTGGCGTGGGTGATCTGGATTACGCGGTCGGTGACCAGCCGGCTGACCACGGCCACGTGGCCCAGCTGCATGCGGCCGGTCGGCTTGAAGCAGAGAACGGACCCCATCCGCGGCAGACGACCGGTGTCGTACTTGCCCACGGCCTGGCCCCACCAGGTCCTGGCGTCGCCATAGATCTGGATGCCCGACAGGAGTCGGGCGAACGGCACGCACTGCCAGTAGATGTCAGCCATGGCGTTCGCCGTGGGCGCAAGGCTGATCACCACCGCGGCGGCCAGGGAACCAAGGACGGTTTTGGTCCGTTGACGCATTCAGGAGGTCTCCCCCGACACTGAAGGTGAGGGGATACCTATCTCACGCCCGAATGAAAAGAGTCTTTTCAACTCACGCTGCGACAGCACGCCGCGCACGCCATGAGTCGGCCATCAGTTTCATGCGCTCGCGGGCCGGCTTCTCGACCAGGTGATAGGACGCGGCCGACAGTGGAACGAGGGCGACGATGAAGACAATCCACACGGGCCAGGGCAGCTTTTCATCGGCCAGATTCAGAACTCGCGCGGCTGCATTCACGAAGATGATCTTCCACGGCACGCAGATCATGTAGGTCGAATAGCTGATCTCTCCGAGATACACGAAGACGGCCTGCGATCCGAAAGTCGAACCGTGCTGGGCGAGGCCGGCCAGGCTCAGGATCAGGCCGCCGAAGGTGGCCACGGTGACCATGTCCGGCGCCCCAAGAATGGCGGCGGCGAGCAGGGCGGCGCCTGAAAGAAGGGCGCCGATGGCGGCCATTCGCGCGCTCCGCACCGCGCCCGAGCGCCACAGGCTGTGCATCGCGCAGCCCAGGGCGAAGCAGGGCACGATTCGCAGCGCGCCCCAGGCGATCGTCGCCTGGGTCAGGGACTCGCCGGTCAGGACCTGGAAGGCCGGATAGAGGATGGCGATCGCCGCCAGGGTCCCGGCGGCATAGAGCCAGGGCCGCGCGCGCATCGTCCAGGCCAGCAGGCCGAAGGCGGGGAAACTCAGGTAGGCGAACCATTCGGCGGAGATCGACCAGGACGGGTGGTTGAAGGCCGCCGCCGGCGCGAAGCCCCAGGCCTGCACCAGCATCAGGTTGGCCGGCAGGGCGTCCCAGCGGAGGATTCCCGAGTCGATGGCCACGCCCGCGAGGCCGGCGACCACGCCCAGGGCGATCATGCCGGCGAGGGTCGCCAGATGCAGCGGATAGACCCGCGCCAGGCGGTTCCACAGGAAGGCCCCGTAGCGGAACCGGCCCTCGCCGAAAGCCGACAGGTAGACGTGGCAGAGGATGAAGCCGGACAGGACGAAGAACAGCTCCACGCCCAGATAGCCCTTGCCGACCAGCGCCGGGGTGATCGCGACGTCCAGCTTGGGCCAGTAGTGGAAGAGCACGACCCACAGCGCGGCGAAGAATCGCAGGGAGGTCAGAGGCCTGATGTTGGCGGCGTCCTGCATGGCTGTTCCTGTCCCAGTTGGGCGCCCGACGGGGACGCCTGCGGAGCGAGTGCAAGTCGCGCGCCAGAAGAATTGTGCAAAACCGGTTCAACCGGGCGCGAGGCGGGCTATGTAACGCTGTTCCGGTTCACCAGACGTGAAAGGCGCCGACCGATCCATGGACAGCTTGCTGCAACTTGCCGCCGACCCCTCAGCCTGGGCGGCGCTGGTCACCCTGGTGGTGATGGAGATCGTGCTCGGCATCGACAACCTCGTGTTCATCTCCATCCTGTCGAACAAGCTGCCCGAGGCGCAGCGGCCGCGCGCCCGAAGCATCGGCCTGTCGCTCGCCCTGCTGATGCGCATCGGCCTGCTGTTCGGCATCGCCTGGCTGGTGGCCCTGACCCAGCCGGTGTTCGACCTGGGCATCAAGGGCCCGCTGAACGAGGACGGCCATGCGGCCTTCGAGACGGCCTTCTCCTGGCGTGATCTGATCCTGATCACGGGCGGCCTGTTCCTGCTGTGGAAGGCGACCAAGGAGATCCACCACTCGGTCGACCCGGCTCCGACGGGCGACGTGATGGACGCCAGGAACACCGCGATCAGCAACTTCGGCGCGGCGATCGTGCAGATCCTGATGCTCGACCTGGTGTTCTCGATCGACTCGATCCTGACGGCGGTCGGCATGACCCATCACGTGCCGATCATGATCATCGCCGTGACCATCGCCGTGGCGGCGATGTTCTTCGCGGCCGGCCCGCTGGCCGACTTCATCCACAAGAACCCGACCATCGTCATGCTGGCCCTGGGCTTCCTGCTGATGATCGGGGCGGTGCTGATCGCCGACGGCTTCGGCGTGCATGTGCCCAAGGGTTACATCTACGCCGCCATGGCCTTCTCGGGCCTGGTCGAGGGTCTGAACATGATCGCCCGCAGGGCGCGGTCGAAGGCGCCCCCGGCCGAAACCCTGCACTAGGAAGGCTGCCCAGACCTTTCACTGTCATCCCGGCCGTAGCGTAGCGGAGAGCCGGGACCCAGGTTCGGCTTCACGGTGAGGCGGATGAGACTTGATCTGGGTCCCGGATAGCCGCTGCGCGGCTTCCGGGATGACAGTGGATGGGACAGGTGACCCACGCCCTACAGGAAGCTGTAGGGGTCGACGTCGATCACCACCCGCACCGAGCCGGGCGGACGAGCGCGGGCCCGCCAGGCGGCGAGGAAGCCCTGCAGGTCGACGGTGCGGTCGGCCCGCACGAGGAACCGTTTGCGGCGGCGGCCCCTGACCATGGCCAGCGGCGCGTCGGCCGGGCCGTAGATGTCGACGCCCTCGGCATTTGGCGCGGCGGCGGCCAGGGTCCGCACATAGGTCTCCAGCGCCACGGGGTCGGGGC
>DAORNX010000206.1:0-4896 GCA_035441225.1 Caulobacter sp. | reverse complement strand
GGCTGCCGAAGCCCGAATGGCGCGGCGGCGCCTGCAGCGGCGGCCCGCCGGTTTCGGTCCAGACGATCTCCACGTCCTCGCCCCGGCGGGTGGCGTGGACGCTCACCCCGCCGTCGGCCCGCGACAGGGCGCCGTACTTGAGGGAATTGGTCGCCAGTTCGTGGAACAGCAGCGCCACGGGCGTGGCCGCGGCCGGCTCCAGCCGCATATCGGCGCCGGAGACGACGATCCGCTCGGCCCCGGCCGCCCGGTAGGCCAGAAACAGGACATCCAGCAGGGCGCTGAAGGTCATCGCGCAGTCAGCCTGGCGGCCGCCGGGCCCGTGCGGCCGCACCAGGTCATGGGCGCTGCCCAGGGCGCGCACGCGGGCCAGAAGGTCTTCGGCGTAGGCGGTCGCGGCCGGGTGCTCGCGCACCGACAGCGTCACCATGCCGGCGACGACGGCGAAGATGTTCTGGATCCGGTGGCTCAGTTCCTGGCTGACCAGCTGCAGCCGCTCATTGACCGCCTCGGTGTTGGCCCGCTCCGCGCGCGCCGTCAGCAGGGCCGACCGGGCGAGGGCCATGAGGCTGACGATTATCGTCGCGATCAGGGCGAACGCGCTCAGCGACCAGAGGTCTCCCACGGCCGGCCCGTCGCCGCTGCCCCTGACCAGCAGCAGCAGGGCGACGCCGCCGCCGAGGGCCGCGGCCAGCGTCCCCCAGCCGAAGCCGAGCATGAATGCGCACAGGGCGGCCGGCGCCAGGAAGGTCGCCAGGGCGACCTGCTGTCCGACCAGGGGATCGATCGTCAGGCGGAACAGGCCGGCGGCGCCGACGCAGGCGAATGTGAGGCCGAGGCAGGCCGCGAGGCCCGGCTGGCGCCGGGGAATGATCTCGCCGACCCGGCGCCCGTCGAGGAGAGGCCACCAGCGTGCGGGCGGTTCGGCGGGGCGCGGCATGGGGGTGGAATTCTCTCGACGCAGCGACCGGCAAGGAAGCCCGTTAGGAGCGCGGGGTAGCACGCCGCGAGCGACCGGTCCGTCCACTAGTGAACATAACGCCGTCCCGGGCGTTGCTGTCCTCGGGATGCTGGAGACCGCCATGACGGACAACGCCAACCGGCTGCTGGGCGCGCTGCGGGCGGCCGATCTGGAACGGCTGTCGCCGCGTCTGACGGCCTGCGACTTCGAACCCGGCCATGTGCTGCACCGGGCCGGGGATGCGGTGCGCTACGCCTGGTTTCCCTGCGGCGCGTCGCTGGCCACCTTCGTGGTCACGCTGGAGCCCGGGGTGATCGTCGAGGCCGCCATGGTCGGCCGGGAAGGGGCCATCGGCGGCATCGTCTCGCACGGCCGCCTGCCGGCCTATGCCGATGTCCAGGTTCTGCACGGCGGTCCCTTCCTGCGCATCGACGCGGCGGGTCTGGAGGACATCAAGGGTCAGTCCCCGGCGGTCGCCAACCTTCTGGCCCGATACGCCGACTGTTTGCTGGCCCAGATGCTCCAGTCGGTGGCCTGCAACGCCGGCCACACCATCACCCAGCGGACGGCGAAGTGGCTGACGGCGGCCATCGATCGCACGGGGGACCATGTCGTGCCCCTGCGCCAGGATCAGCTGGCGGACATGCTTGGCGTGGGCAGGAGTTTCGTCAACCGCGTGCTGGCGTCGCTGCGCGAGAGCGGCGTGCTGACCACGCGACGCGGCTCCTTGCTGATCGACGACATGACCGCGCTCAAGGCGCTCGCCTGTCCCTGCAATGACCGCCTGCGGGACCATTTCGAGGCCGTTCTGGCCGGTGTCTATCCCGATCCGGCCGATCCCGAGGCGGCCCCGTCTTAACCTGCCGGCGACACAGTTTTACGGGCAGTAACGGGGATGAACGAATCCTGTATTCGCCCTTGAATACAAAGGATTTGCGCGGTTAACCCTATGTTCAGCCGCCCGGTAGTCTTCTGCTCTCATCGGCTCCGGACAGAACCGTCCGGGGTGGGATTTGAAGGGAAGAAGACCATGCTTGCGAGCGTCGAAATCGAAGCTCCCGCGACCATGCCGCTGCCGGGCCCGGACTCCTCGGGCGACGAGCTGTTCCGCATGGGTCTGCTTTACTCGACCGGTCAGGGCGGAGCGCCGCTCGACTACGTTTCGGCCCACATGCTGTTCAACCTGGCGGCCATGCGCGGTTCGGTCGAGGCCAAGATCTACCGCAAGGAACTGAGCGCCGAGATGGATCCGGCCGACGTCGCCGACGCCCAGCGCCAGGCCCGCCAGTGGCTGGCCCAGGGCTGACCGGACCCTAGTTCACGTTCTGGCCGTTGAGCGCGTAGCTGAACCCGAACTGCACCGGGGACAGGTCGCGGAACCACTGCTGGACCCACAGGCCGGCCTCGGAGATGTTGCTCCGGGGCACGTAGACGATGTCGAACCGGCGCAGGGGCACGAAGTCCGCGCCCCCCGGCGCCTTCATCGCCGACTCGAGATTGACCGTCCGCATCATCGCCTGCCCGCCCTGGCCGCGGCGGATGATCACCACCTTGTCGGTCTTGGCGCTGGGCTTGAAGCCGCCGGCCTGGATCACCGCCTGCAGGCTGTTGATGTCGCCGGCCATGTCATAGACGCCCGGCGCGCCCACCTCGCCCCCGACGAACACCTTCAGCGGCGTGGCCGCCTTGATCGTCACCGAGACCTGCGGCCGCAACAGCTGGCTGGCGTAGGCCCGGCCGAGCGACGCCTCGAGTTCCGGCACGGTCCGGTCCGCGGCCATCACCGGCGCGATCAGGGGCATGGACACCCGGCCGTCCGGCTGGACGACAACGGCCTGCTTCGACAATTCAGGCGCCGACGGGACGGTGATGTCGATCTGGTCGCCAGGATAGAGCCGGTAGTCAGGCTCCCGATCGCTCCAGTCGGCATAGTCGATGTTGGGAAAGCTCGGGGCCGCGGGTCGGGGCGGCGGCGGATCGGCCCGGTCCCCTCTCGCGCCGCCGAAGGGCCACCACTGGGCCTGCGCCGGCGATCCGACGGCCAGGGCGGCGGTCAGCATCAGGGCGACGCGGGGCGGGGCCGTTCTACGCATGATCCAACCGTTAACGAGAATGGGTAACGGAGTGTTAATCGCGCTCCGGCGAGGGTCCGGGACAAGGCCAGAAAGTCCCGGATTCGCATGAGCTCGCAAAGCGCCTGGAGGACCATACCACACGACCCGCCGGCGGCCGCCGGCTGGGCGTCCCGGCCGCGCTATGCCCCGAGCGACTTCATCACCCTGCTGTGGCGCGAACGCGGGCTTATGCTGGGGGTGTTCCTGGTCATCCTGGCCCTGGGCGTCGTCTTCGCCATGACGCTCAAGAAGGCCTATTCGGCCGAATCCAGCATCCTGATCCAGCTGGGCCAGGAGTATGTCTACGAGCCGCGCGCCGGGGACGCGGGGCGCGGCGCGGTGCCGGACACGGATTCCCTGGTGCAGTCCGAGGTCGAGATCCTGCAGAGCGGCCAGCTTCGCGAGCGGGTGCTCCGTCGTATCGGCCTGGGCGTGGTCTATCCCGACCTGGCGGAAAAATACGCGGCGGCGTCGCCGGCCGACAAGGCGGTGCTGATGGCCAAGGCCATCGACTCCATGGGTCGCAAACTGTCGGTCGGCTCCGCCCCGGCCAATCCCGTGGTGCGGGTCTCGTTCGAGCACGACGATCCGGTGATGGCGGCCCGCGTGGTCAATACCCTGCTCGAGGAGTACCTGGTCTACCGGCGCTCGGTGCTGATCCATCCGACCTCGCCGGTGTTCGAACGCCAGCGGGTCATGTTCGAGGAACAGCTGCAGCAGGCGGACGCGGCCTACCAGGACTTCCTGACCACCAATGACATCGGCGACTTCGCGGCCCAGAAGACCGCCGCGACCCAGCTGATCGGGCAGATCGAGGCCCAGCGCTACGCGGCCGAAGTCACGCTGCAGGATCGCCAGGCCCGTCTGGCGGTGCTCGACGGCCAGCTGGCGCAGGTCACGCCCGAGATCGGCCTGTACCGCGACATTGACGCCTCGGCCTCGTCCCGCCTGGCCGCCCTCCGGCTGCAGCGGGAGGAGATGCTGTCGCGCTACCGGCCAGAGGCCGACCCGGTGCGGGACATCGAGGCCCAGATCGCCCAGCTGGAGGCGGGGGTCAGCGCCGGCCGGACCGCGACCGACGGCGCCCGCCGCATCGGGGTCAATCCGGTCCACCAGACGCTGCAGACCGAACGCATCCAGACGGCCGCCGAGATCGCCGCCCTGCAGCAATCGCTGTCGGCCTATGCCGCCCAGGCGGCGAAGGCCACCGAACAGCTGCAGCGCCTCGCCACCCTCGAGCCGCAGTTCCAGGCCCTGACCATGGATCGCGACGTGCTGCAAAGCAGCGTGCGAGACTTCACGGTGCGCGAGCGGCAGGACCAGGCGTCGCGGCAGATCGCCTCGGAGAGCAACGACAACATCCGCATTGTTGACCGGGCCACGCCCGCGACCAAGGGCAAGAGCCTGCGCAAGCCGGTGGCCATGCTGGCCTTCCTGTTCGGGGCCTTCTCCGCGCTCTGCGCCGGCCTGGTGAGGATGTTCCTGCGGCCGGGGCTGCCGACGCGGGCTTCCGCCCAGCGCACCCTCGACCTTCCTGTGCTCGGAACCGCGCCGGTCAAGCTGCGCTAGGTCTCAGGGGCCCGACAATAGTCTACCCTGCATGGGATTGGGCGCGCGGCGATTCGAGCGATGGTGGATTTGAGCGCCGAGATGGCGGAGTTGTGGGCGTCGCTCGGCGGGACGTCGCCCGGCCGCGCGCGCGCCGTGCAGTTCGTCGCCGCTCGCCGCGGGGAGGGGACCTCGACCGTGGCCCGCGAGTTCGCCGCCTATGCCGCCAGCCGCGCTGGGCGCACGGTCTGGCTGGTCGATCTGGACCTTTTC
>DAORNX010000205.1:0-4907 GCA_035441225.1 Caulobacter sp. | reverse complement strand
TGATGACCGCCGACGGCGAGACCAGCTTCGAGGGCGAGCGGATCGACACGCGACACACCCACGGCACGGGCTGCACCCTGGCCAGCGCCTGCGCCGTCGGCCTCGCCCAGGGCCTGCCGCCGGGCGCCGCCGTGGCCCGGGCGTGGGATTATGTCCACCAGGCCATGCTGCGCGCGCCCGGCTTCGGCGCCGGCCACGGGCCGCTCGATCATGGCTGGCCGATGAGGGGACAATGAGCCAAAGCCTCGAACACCGGCTGGAAGACATCCTGCGCGCGGCGCCCTCGATGATGACGGTGCTCGAGCACGCGCGCGACCTGGACCTGCCCGACTGGCTGATCGTCTCCGGCGCCGTCTACCAGCGGGTGTGGAACCACCTGACCGGCCGCGAGCCCGACTACGGCGTGCGCGACTACGACGTGGTCTATTTCGACCCCGACACCAGCTGGGACGCAGAGGATGTGTTCATCAGGCGCGCCGCGGCCCTGTTCCCGGCGCCGCTCAACGACCTCGTGGAGGTGCGCAACCAGGCCCGTGTGCACCTGTGGTTCGAGGACCACTTCGGCGAGCCCTACGAACCGCTGTCGAGCAGCGCCGAGGCGCTGAGCCGGTTCGTGGCTCCCGCGTTCGGCGTCGGGGTGCGGCTGGAGTCCGACGACAGCCTGACCATCCGGGCCCCGTTCGGGCTGGAGGATCTGTTCGCCATGACCCTGCGGCCGAACCCCAACCGGCCGCTGGCCAGGGGCTGGACCAAGACCACCGCCTCGGCCCGCGCGCGCTGGCCGGAGGTGACGGTGGTGGAAGTCGTCTGAGCGGGGACATGCACTTCAGTGCGTGTCCCCTGCCGCTGCAAGCTGCTGGGGACACGTACCGAAGGCGGTACATGTCCCCGTCCATCACCGCCCGCGCGTGTAGAGGTCCGGATCGCGGATCTCCATCCAGCGATCGACGCCGGTCAGTTCGGTGAAGCCGAACTGACGGTAGAGCTCATGAGCGTCGGCGGTGGCCAGATGCAGGCGGCGCAGGCCCTGCAGGTCCGGATGGGCCTTCACACAGGCCATCAGCGCCTTGCCGAGACCCCGGCCCCGATGGGCCTCGTCGACGAACACGTCGCACAGCCAGCCGAAGGTCGCCCGGTCGGTGACCACCCGGGCCATGGCCGCCATGGCGCCGTCGGGCGCGTAAGCCGCGAAGGTCAGGCTGTTGCGGACCGCCGTGGCGAAGGTCAGGTAGGGGATATGCTTGCCCCAGTAGGACTGCTCGCTGATCCAGCGATGGGCCAGCGGCAGGTCGAACCGGGCGGGGGCGTCGCTGACGAGATAGCCGGTCTCGGTGCGGGTTTCGACGGGCATGGCTCCTCCTCAGACGCCGTGCAGGCGGCGGTAGTCCTCGATCTGGCGCAGCAGCCTGCCGGCGCTGCCGTCGCCGAAGACGCACAGCAGCCGGCGGCCGACCAGCCGACCCGCGACGCCCGACAGGCCCTCGCCGGCATAGCTGAAATGCAGGGTCGAGGGCGACACCAGGTCGAGGCCGATGACGCGGCTCACGCCCACCGGCCCCATCCGCGCCCAGTCGAACGTCTCCGTGCGCCCGAGCGTGTGGTGGATCAGGGCCGTGGGCGTCAGCTCCAGTCGCCAGCGCCGCCGGCCGACCGCCCACAGCAGCCCGGACGCCGCGAACGGAATCCCCGCGGCCAGGGCGACGTTTGCGGGATCGGCGACCCAGGCGGCCGGATTGACCAGCGAGGACAGCGCCAGCAGCGCCCAGATCGGCGCGAACAGCCCCAGAAGCTTGCCGCCATTGAGTTCAAACGTCATGACGCCCACCTATCGCGTTTTGCCGTTATCCGGGGAATCCCTCATGCGCCAGTGGACTGTCGACGCGTTCGCCTCCGGCCCCTTCCGGGGCAATCCCGCCTGCGTCGTCGAGCCGATGGCCGCCTGGCGCGATGCGGCCTGGATGCAGGCCCTGGCGGCGGAGAACAACCAGGCCGAGACGGCCTTTCTGCTGACCACGGACGAGCCAGCGCGGTTCGGCCTGCGCTGGTTCACCCCGGCCCTGGAGGTGCCGCTGTGCGGTCACGCGACCCTGGCCGCGGCCCATGTGCTGTTCGCCGAGTTGGGCGTCGCGGCCGACCGGATCACCTTCGACACGCAGTCGGGTCCCCTGGCCGTCAAGCGTCTCGGCGAGCGCTACGAGATGGACTTTCCGGCCAGCGTTCCGAAGCGGACCGGCGTGCCCGAAGGCCTGGTCGAGGCGCTCGGCGCGACGCCGGCGGAGGTCTGGGCCGGCAGCTATCTGGTGGCGGTGTTCGACAGCGAGGCGGCGGTCAGGGCGCTGAAGCCCGATCTGGCGGCGCTGGAAAAGATCGCCGGCGAGGCCACGGGCGGACGCGGCAACCTGTCGGCGGCGGCGCTGGCGGACGCGGGTTCGGACTATGATGTGGTCAGCCGCTTCTTCGCGCCCGGCTCGGGCATCCCCGAGGATCCGGCCACGGGCTCGGCCCACTGCATCCTCTCACCTCTGTTCGCGGGCAGGCTGGGCCGCGCCGACCTGCGGTTCCACCAGGCCTATCCGGGCCGCGGCGGCGACCTCGACTGCGAGCACCGCGGCGAGCGGGTTCTGCTGCGCGGCAAGGCCGTCACGGTGATCGACAGCGTCCTGCGGCTCTGACTACGAAAAACGCCCCGGCTCGGGGAGAAGCCGGGGCGTTCCTTCGCGTTATCGCTGGTCCGGGGGAGCCTACCAGCGGCGCGGGTCGCGGGGGAACCGGTCGACCCGGTCGGGATGACCGTCGCGGTCGGTGTCATAGGCCGGGCCGGGACCCGGACGGCCGCGGTAGTCACGATCGTGCCGCTCGTAGCGGATCCTGGCGCTCAGGGCGTTGAAGCGACGGTCGAGGTCGCGACGCTCCCAGGCCTGCAGGCCGCCGGTCCGGCGATAGCGGGCCTCGAGATTGGCGATGCCGCGGAACTCGGCGCGCAGGTTCATCGCCTCGCGGCGGGTCAGGGAGCCGTTGCGGACGCCCATATCGATGCGCTGGTCGAGCTGGGCCTGACGCTGGTTGATGTTCATCCACGGCGCAGCGGCGGCGGGGAGGGCGGCGCCGGCCAGAGTCGAGGCCGCCAGGAGGGGGATCAGAAGCTTTTTCATCGGGGAGTTCCTCGTTGCTCAAGCCGCCTTGGCGACGACCATGGCCACAAGAAAACACGTGGGACCTGAAACGGTTCTGAGCCGCTCGTTGTCTGACGTTCAGGATTCGATCGGCCGTCAGGCCGCCTTGGAGCGCGCCGCGGCCGCGTTGGCCAGGGTCGTCTCGATCGCGTCGTAGAGGCGGGTCAGCTCGATCGGCTTGGCGACGTGTCCGTCCATGCCGGCGGCCAGGTAGGACTCGACCTGGTGCACCAGGGCGTTCGCCGTCAGGGCCAGGATCGGGATCCGCGGTCCGCCCTCGGCGGCCTCCGCCGCGCGGATCGTTCGCGCCGCCTCGACCCCGTCCATGACCGGCATCTGCACGTCCATCAGGATCAGGTCGAAGCCGCCCCGGCGCCAGGCGTCGACGGCCTGCTTGCCGTCCGGCACAATGTGCAGGTGCACGTCGAGCGGCTCCAGCACGGCCTGCAGCACCTTCTGGTTGGTGGCGTTGTCCTCGGCGGCGAGGATGCGCAGCTTGCGTTCCTCAAGCGCCTCAAGGGCCGAGTCCGGCGTCGCCTCCTCGGCCGGCGCTGCGGCGCGCTGCAATGGAAGATCGACGGTGAAGGTCGAGCCCTCGCCCTCGATGCTGCGGGCGGAGATCGAACCGCCCATCAGCTGGGCCAGTTCGCGGCAAATGGCCAGGCCCAGGCCGGTCCCGCCGAAGCGGCGCGTGGTCGAGTTGTCGGCCTGGATGAATTTCTCGAACAGGGTCGGCAGCTTGTCGCCGGCGATGCCGATGCCGGTGTCCGACACGGTCAGCCGCAGCCCGCCGCTCGGCGAGGCCGAGAAGCGGGCGGCTACCGCGCCTTCGACCGTGAACTTGACCGCGTTCGACAGCAGGTTGCTGAGCACCTGCCGGATGCGATCGGAGTCTCCGAGCCACCAGCCGGCCACCTCGGCGTCGACGGTCATGCCGAAGCGCAGCGACTTCTGCGCGGCCAGCACGGAGAAGGCGCTGACCGCGCCCTCGGCCACCTCGTCCAGTGAGAAGGCGTGCTCCGCCAGTTCGAGCCGGCCGGCCTCGATCTTCGACAGGTCAAGCACGTCGTTGATCACGCTGAGCAGCAGTTCGCCGGACTCGCGAATGATTCCCAGCCGTTCGCGCTGGCGATCATCGAGCTCGCCGCGCGCCATGACGTCCGCCATCGCCAGCACGCCGTTCAGCGGCGTGCGGATCTCGTGGCTCATGTTGGCGAGGAACTGCGACTTGAGGATGTTGGCCGTGTTGGCCATGTCGCGGGCGTCGACCAGCTCGGCCATCGTCTGGCGCAGCTCGCGGTCGTTGGCGTCGAGCTTGGCCAGCAGCCGGTTGAAGCTCTGGGCCAGGCTGCGGAACAGGTCGTCGTCGGCGTCCTCGGCCACCGGCGTGAAGCGGCCGCTCTCGGCCACCTCCCCCATGGCCTCCGACAGCTGGCTGACCGGCCGGATCACGCGTCGCGCCAGCGCGTTGGCGACGAACATCGCAATTCCCGCCGCGCCGAAGAACAGGGCGAAGGTCAGGGCCAGGTAACGCGGCAACAGGGCCGACAGCCGCGGCGCCTCGACGGTGGTGATCAGCGATCCGACGGCCTGACCCGCCACCATGACGGGGGTGCGCACGGTCGTCTCGGCGCCTTCGCCGGCGCCCGGGGCGCGCTGCACGGCGAGGATCCGGCCCTGGTGATCGATCAGGCTGGCCGAGCGCACGCCGGGCGCGGCGATCAGCGATCCGAC
>DAORNX010000204.1:0-4926 GCA_035441225.1 Caulobacter sp. | reverse complement strand
GCCCACGCCGACAATCCGATCGACATCCAGGAGTTCATGATCCTGCCGACCGGCGCGGCGACCTTCTCCGAAGGCCTGCGCATGGGGGCGGAGATCTTCCACGGCCTGAAGAAGGCCCTCAAGGACGCCGGCCACAACACCAACGTCGGCGACGAGGGCGGCTTCGCCCCGAACATCGGCTCGGCCGAGGAGGCGCTGGCCTTCATCGTCAAGGCGGGCGAGGCGGCCGGCTTCCGCGCCGGCGAGGATTTCGTGCTCGGTCTCGACGTGGCGGCCACCGAGTTCTTCAAGAACGGCAAATATGTGCTTGAAGGTGAAGGCAAAACCGTCGATCCGGCCGGCATGGTCGCCTATCTCGAGGCCCTGGTCGGCAAGTTCCCGATCGTGACCATCGAGGACGGCTGCTCGGAAGACGACTTCGAGGGCTGGGGCCTGCTCACGGCCGCCCTCGGCAAGAAGATCCAGCTGGTCGGCGACGACCTGTTCGTGACCAACCCCGAGCGCCTGTCGATGGGCATCGACAAGGGCCTCGCCAACTCGATCCTGGTCAAGGTCAACCAGATCGGCACGCTGAGTGAGACGCTCGACGCCGTCGATATGGCCCATCGCGCCGGCTACACGGCGGTGATGAGCCACCGTTCGGGCGAGACCGAGGACTCGACCATCGCCGACCTCGCCGTCGCCACCAACTGCGGGCAGATCAAGACCGGTTCCTTGGCCCGCTCCGACCGGCTGGCCAAGTACAACCAGCTGCTGCGCATCGAGGAACAGCTGGACGACCAGGCGATCTACGCCGGCCGGCGGGCGATCAAACAAATCTAGGTCAATCCTCCCCGCGAAGCCGGGGAGGGGGACCACGCGGAGCGTGGTGGAGGGGGCGGCGCGGAGCGTGGTGATTGTCCGCGTTCTGACTCGCCCGCCTGACGCCGGCGCCGCCCCTCAGTCAGCTTCCGCCTGACAGCTCCCCACACGTGGGGAGCAAGGTATGGAAGATTAGCGCCCCCTTAACCACGCCCGACCCAAGCTGGCCTCGCACCATCGCCCGGATTCGCCAGCGTGTTCCAACGCCTGCAGCCCCTTCTTCCGACCTTCGCCCTGCTCGGGCTGATCGTCTATTTCGTGTTCCACGGCCTGACCGGGGAGCGTGGGTTGCTGCTCGGGTCGCAACGCCGGGCGCTGCTCGCGGAAAGGACGCGCGAGCTCGCCGATCTGCACAGCCGCAGGGTGGACCTCGAGGCCCGGGCCCGGCTATTACGTGACGGCAGCCTGTCGGCGGACCTTCTCGAGGAGCGTGCGCGTTCCTTGCTGGGCTTCGCCGATCCGAAAGACTATGTGATCCGCACCAAGCCCTGATCCGGGTCGAATCTTTCGTCCCGGCTGCGAAGCGAGGGGCGATCTGGCCGCGATGATACGGTTCAAGGGAGAAGTCGATGGCGCGGACGCCTAAGGCCGAAAGCGTTTCGAAAGGGACGTCCGTCGCGGCCGGCAAGGCCCGGCTGCTCAAGCACTACCGGGACATGCTCTTGATCCGCCGCTTCGAGGAGCGGGCCGGCCAGCTGTACGGCATGGGCCTGATCGGCGGCTTCTGCCACCTCTACATCGGCCAGGAAGCGATCGCCGTGGGCATGGAGGCGATCCGCAAGCCCGGCGACCAGATCATCACAGGATATCGCGACCACGGCCACATGCTGGCCGCCGGCATGGACCCGAACGAGGTGATGGCCGAGCTGACGGGCCGTCGCGGCGGCTCGTCGAAGGGCAAGGGCGGCTCGATGCACATGTTCTCGACCGCCGCGGGCTTCTACGGCGGCCATGGCATCGTCGGGGCCCAGGTCAGCCTTGGCACGGGTCTGGCGCTGGCCGACAAGTACCGCGGCGACGGCGCGGTCAGCTTCACCTACTTCGGCGACGGCGCGGCCAACCAGGGCCAGGTCTACGAGAGCTTCAACATGGCCGAGCTGTGGAGCCTGCCGGTCGTCTACGTCGTCGAGAACAACCAGTACGCCATGGGTACCTCGATCGAGCGGTCGAGTTCGGAAACCCGGCTGCACAAGCGCGGGGTGTCGTTCAACATTCCCGGCGAGGAGGTCGACGGCATGGATGTCGAGGCGGTCATCGCCGCCGGCGCCAAGGCCGCCGAGCACGCCCGCAGCGGCAAGGGGCCCTACATCCTCGAGATGAAGACCTACCGCTACCGCGGCCACTCGATGAGCGACCCGGCCAAATACCGCACCAAGGAGGAGGTCGACGAGGTCAAGAAGACCCGCGATCCCATTGAACATACACGCGAACGCCTGGTCGCCCTGAAGGTCACGGACGACGAATTCAAGGCCATCGACTCGGAGGTGAAGACCATCGTCGCGGCCGCCGCCGAGTTCGCCCGCACCAGCCCCGAGCCGGACCCGTCCGAGCTGTACACCGACGTCTACCTGGAGGCCGCGCAGTGAGTTCGGTCGAGATTCTCATGCCGGCCCTCTCCCCGACCATGGAGGAGGGCACCCTCGCCAAGTGGCACGTGAAAGAGGGCGACACGGTCAAGGCCGGCGACGTGATCGCCGAAATCGAGACCGACAAGGCGACCATGGAGGTCGAGGCCGTCGACGAGGGCGTCGTCGGCGCCATCCTCGTGCCCGCCGGCACCGAGAACGTGAAGGTCAACACGCCGATCGCGCGGCTGGGGGAGGGTGCGTCCTTCGACACGCCTGCTCCGCAGGCTGCTCAGGATGACGTAGAGGGTAGGTCAACTCCCGCCGCCAAAATTGACGCCACCCCTCCACGTCATGGTGAGCAGGGCGCGGCAGCGCCCGTGTCGAACCACGCACCAACGGTCGAGCTTCAGGACCCCGAAATTCCCGCCGGGACCAAGATGGTCCGCATCACGGTCCGCGACGCCCTGCGCGACGCCATGGCCGAGGAGATGCGCCGCGACGGCGATGTGTTCCTGATGGGCGAGGAGGTCGCCCAGTACCAGGGCGCCTACAAGGTCAGCCGGGAGCTGCTGCAGGAGTTCGGCGACAAGCGGGTGATCGACACCCCGATCACCGAGCACGGCTTCGCCGGCCTCGGCGTCGGCGCGGCCATGGCGGGCCTCAAGCCGATCGTCGAGTTCATGACCTGGAACTTCGGCATGCAGGCCATCGACCAGATCATCAACTCCGCCGCCAAGACCCTCTACATGTCCGGCGGCCAGATTCGCGCGCAGATCGTCTTCCGCGGCCCCAACGGCGCGGCCAGTCGCGTCGGCGCCCAGCACAGCCAGGACTACAGCGCCTGGTACGCCCAGGTCCCCGGCCTGAAGGTTGTCGCGCCCTACGACGCGGCCGACGCCAAGGGCCTGCTCAAGGCCGCCATCCGCGACCCGAACCCGGTCGTCTTCCTCGAACACGAGATGATGTACGGGGTGGAGTTCGACATCCCCGAGGTCGAGGACTGGGTCGTGCCCATCGGCAAGGCGAAGGTCCGCCGCGAGGGCACGGATGTGACCATCACCGCCCACAGCCGGATGGTCGGGCTGGCGCTGAAGGCCGCCGAGGCGCTGGCCGCCGAAGGCATCAACGCCGAGGTCATCGATCTGCGCACCCTGCGTCCGCTCGACCACGAGACCATCCTCGAGAGCGTGCGCAAGACCAACCGCCTTGTCAGCGCCGAGGAAGGCTGGGGCCCGATGGGCGTCGGCGCCGAGATCGTCGCCCGGGTCGTCGAGCACGCCTTCGACTACCTCGATGCGCCGCCGCTGCGGGTTCACCAGGAAGACGTCCCGCTGCCCTATGCGGCCAATCTGGAAGCCCTGTCGCTGCCCGGTCCGGACAAGATCGTGAAGGCGGTGAAAGCGGTTTGTTACCGGTGATGTGCCGCTCTCGAACCGATTGTTCCCGCGAAGGCGGGAATCCAAGCGGTCCCTCGGCCGCCGCTGACCTCGCCTGGGTCCCCGCCTTCGCGGGGATGATCGGAGGTTAGAATGACCGCCGCGTTCATCTCACACACCGGCGGCTGCCACTGCGGCGCTGTCCGCTTCGAGGCGGACCTGCCGGCCGTCGTCGAGGCCCAGACCTGCAACTGCTCGATGTGCGAGAAGGTCGGCTTCATCCACATCATCGTGCCGGAGAGCCGGTTCCGCCTCACGGCCGGCGCCGACCAGATCACGACCTACAGCTTCAACACCGGCGTCGCGCAGCACACCTTCTGCAAGGTCTGCGGCGTGAAGAGCTTCTACCGGCCCCGCTCCAATCCGGACGGCTGGTCGGTCAACGCCCGCTGCCTCGACACCACCGAAGGCCTCGATCTGCGCATCGAAGCCTTCGATGGCCGCAACTGGGAGGTCCACGCGGCCGCCCTGGCGCATCTCAGTAAGGAAGACTGAATGTCCATCGAGATCCTCATGCCCGCCCTGTCCCCGACCATGGAGGAGGGGACGCTGGCCAAATGGCACGTGAAGGCGGGCGACACGGTGAAAGCCGGCGACGTGATCGCCGAGATCGAAACCGACAAGGCGACCATGGAGGTCGAGGCGGTCGACGAGGGCGTGGTCGAGGCCCTGCTGGTCGACGCCGGCACCGAGGGCGTGAAGGTCAACGCGCCTATCGCCAGGCTGGCCGGGGAGGGTGATGATGCGTCCTTCGACACGCCGGCTGCGCCGGCTGCTCAGGATGACGTAAAGGGAGGGCCTGCCCCCGTCGCCAAAGCCGAAAGCACCCCTCCACGTCATCCTGAGCAGGCGCAAGGCGCCGTGTCGAAGGACGCAACGGCGGCGCCGGCTCCCAAACTCAACGGTTCCGGCGGCGAGCGCGTGTTCGCCTCGCCGCTGGCCCGCCGCCTGGCCCAGGCCGCCGGCATTGATCTCAAGAGCCTCAAGGGCTCCGGCCCGCATGGCCGGGTGATCAAGGCCGACGTCGACGCCGCCCGCGGCAAGGCGCCCGCCGCCGCGCC
>DAORNX010000203.1:0-4933 GCA_035441225.1 Caulobacter sp. | reverse complement strand
CGCGACCGACCTGCCCGGCGTCACGGCCGGGGTCGAGGGCGTGCGATTCATCGAGGCGGCGGTGCGTAGCGCGGCGGCCAACGGCCGTTGGACATCATTGAGCGGGGCGGGCGAATGATCCGGCAGAGCTTCGCCTGGTGGTCCTTCACCCTCGGCCGCGAAATCGAACCCGAGACTTTGCTGCGCGAGGCGGCCGCGGCCGGCGCCCAAGGGGTCGAGATGTTGCCAGAGTCGCTCTGGCCTGTGGCCCAGGACGTGGGCCTGTCCATCGTCACCCTCACCGGCCACACGCTGGAGCGCGGGTTCAACGACCGGTCGCTGCACGCGGCCCTGGCCGACGAGGTCCGCCGCAACATCGACACGGCCGCGGCCGGCGGATGCGAGGCGGTGATCGTCTTCTCGGGTGACCGCATCGGCGACGGCGCGGACCAACCGGCGATCGCCGCCTGCGTCGAGGGTCTCGCGCCCGTCGTGGCTCATGCCGAGGCGGCGGGGGTGCGGCTGTTGCTGGAGCTGCTCAACAGCAAGGTCGACCATCCCGGCCACCAGTGCGATCGCACGGCCTTCGGGGCGGCGGTGGTCCGGGGCGTGGAGTCGCCCGCCCTGCGGCTGCTCTACGACGGCTATCACATGCAGCTGATGGAGGGCGATCTGATGCGGACGATCCGCGCCAACATCGATCTGATCGGCCACGTCCATACCGCCGGGGCGCCCGGTCGCCGTGATCTGGACGATCGCCAGGAAATCAACTGGACGGCCATCGCCGGGCTGCTGCGGCATCTGGACTACGCGCATTGGGTCGGACATGAATTCGTGCCCCGTGGCGAGCCTGTCCCGGCGTTGCGGGCGGCCATCTCGCAGTTCGGGTTGAAGGGAGCGGCGTGATGTTCGACGCCATCGTCGTCGGCTCCGGGATCACCGGCGGCTGGGCGGCCAAGGAGCTCTGCGAGCGCGGCCTCAAGGTCCTGATGCTCGAACGCGGTCCCGACGTGCCGCACGGGCCGGGCTACAGCCACGACCTGGCCGCCTCCCTGCGCCGGCGGGACGACCAGATCCCGCAGGACGAGCGGGACCTGCACTACCCCTACCACGTCGGGGTCTCCTACGCCCTGTTCAACTCCAACAAGGCCTTCTGGGCCAGTGATCACGACCACCCCTACGAAACGGCCCCCGGCAAGCCCTATCGCTGGATCCGGGGTTATCAGCTGGGCGGGCGGTCGCTGACCTGGGGGCGGCAATCCTACCGCTGGGCGCCGCAGGACTTCCTGTCCAACCTGCAGGACGGACACGGCGTCGACTGGCCGATCCGCTACGAGGACCTTGAGCCCTGGTACGACCATGTCGAAGCCTTCGCAGGGATCAGCGGAGACTACGACGGCCTCGACCAGCTGCCCGACGGCGACTTCCTGCCAGCCTTCCCCTTCAACGACGTGGAGCTGGCCGCAAAGGCCAGGATCGAGGCCGACTACCCGACGCGGCGGATGATCATGGGGCGGACGGCGCACCTCAGTCGGGTCGCCAAGGCCCAGATGGACCTGGGGCGAAAGCGCTGCGAACAGCATATGCGCTGCTATCACGGCTGTCCGCTGGGCAGCTATTTCTCGACCCAGGCCGCGACCCTGCCCGCCGCCCTCAACACGGGCAACCTGACGGTGCTGACCGACCGCGTCGTCGAAAGCGTCATCCATGATCCGGCGACGGGCCGGGTGACCGGCGTCAGGACCGTCAACCGCCAGGACAAGACCGGCGAGACGTTCGAGGCGCGGATCGTCTTCCTGAACGCCTCGGCGATCAACACCGCCGCGCTGTTGTTGAATTCAAGGTCCGAAGCCTTCCCGCGCGGCCTGGCCAACGGCAGCGACCAGGTCGGCCGCAACCTGATGGATCACGTCAGCACCACGTCGATCGTCGGCAAGATGCCGGGGTTCGGCGACGTCTACGACCAGCGTGACCGGCCCACCGGCATCTACGTCCCGCGCTATGGCAATGTCACCGAGGCGGACAAGCCCTACCTGCGCGGCTTCGGCATGCAGGGCGGCGCCGCCAGGTCGCGGCGCAGCGAAGGGGCCATCCAGGGTTTCGCGTCCGGCGATGAGGATGACGGGCTGCGCGGTTGGCACTTCTCGCTGCTGCCGTTCGGCGAGGTGCTGCCCGATCCCGACAACCGCGTCACCCTGTCGGCCACGCGCAAGGACAGCTGGGGGATCCCGGTGCCGATCATCGAGGCGGCCCACGGGCCTAATGAATACGCGATGATGCGGGCGGCGGCGCGGGACGCGTCGGAGATGCTGCGGGCCGCCGGCTGTGTCGACATTACCCCCTGGGAGGAGGCCGCCGAGCAGCTGACCCCGCCTGGCGACCGCATCCACGAGATGGGCACCGCGCGCATGGGCCGCGATCCGGCGACCTCGGTGCTGAACGCCTGGAACCAGACGCATGAGGTCGCCAACCTGTTCGTCACGGACGGCTCGGTGATGACCTCCAGCGCCTCGGTGAACCCGTCGCTGACCTATATGGCCGTGACCGCCCGGGCGGCGAACCACGCGGCGGATCTACTCGAACAGGGAGGCTTGTAAGCCCATGCGACCGATCGGCCTTCAGCTCTACACCCTGCGCAAGCCGTTCGCTGCGGATCCGCTGGGCACGCTCTCGCGCATTCGCGAGATCGGCTACGATGCGGTCGAGTTCGCCGCGCCGCTCGATGCCGATTTCGCGGCCTTCGCGGCGCGGATGAAGGACATCGGGCTCGACTGTCCTTCTGCCCATGTGGGCCTTGCCGACATGGCCGAGCGGC
The DNA here is from genome assembly GCA_035441225.1 of Caulobacter sp. Taxonomy (GTDB): domain Bacteria; phylum Pseudomonadota; class Alphaproteobacteria; order Caulobacterales; family Caulobacteraceae; genus Caulobacter. The sequence goes on along the minus strand of DAORNX010000203.1, from coordinate 2,139 downwards.
CCGACGCCGTGCTGGCGATGGCCGGGACCCTGGGCTGTCGCTACCTGGTCATGCCCTATGTGATGCCCGACCAGCGTGACTGGGGCGCGGTCATCGCGACCCTCGGCGCCTTCGCCCGGCGCGCCCGCGACGAGGGCCTGCGCGTCGCCTACCACCACCACGACTTCGAGTTCGAGACGACCGACGGCGTCCGGCCGTTCGACCAGCTGGTGGGCGAGACCGACCCGGACCTCGTCGACTTCGAGCTCGACGTCTACTGGTTGAAAAAGGGCGGCGAGGATCCGGAGACCTTCATCGAGAAGATGACCGGGCGGGTGAAGCTCATCCATCTCAAGGATATGGCCCCCGACGGAGGGATGGCCGACGTCGGCGCTGGAACCCTCGATTTCGCGGCCCTGCTCCAGGCCGCGGACTCCGCCGGCGCCCAGCATCTGTTTGTCGAACACGATTTCCCGCCGGCCCCCTGGTGGCCCAGCGTGGAGGCCAGCCTGGGGCATCTGCGGACACTGGACTGACGGCGTCGGCGTCCGTTCAGCCGAACCGGTAGCCGACACCCGGCTCGGTCAGGATGATCTGCGGGGCGGCGGGGTCCGCCTCCAGCTTCTGGCGCAGCTGGCCGACGAACACGCGCAGATACTGCACGTCCTCCTCGTGCGCCGGCCCCCAGACCGCGGTCAGGATCTGGCGGTGGGTCAGGACCCGGCCGGCGCCGCCCGCCAGGCAGGCCAGCAGGTCGTACTCCTTGGGCGAGAGGCGGACCGGCTCGCCGGCCCGGACGATACGGCGGTTGACCAGGTCGATCTCGACATCGCCTGAGCGGATGACCGGTTCGGCGCCGTCCCGCTGCAGCCGGTGGCGCATGGCCACGCGCAGGCGGGCCAGCAGCTCGCCAACGCCGAACGGCTTTTCGACATAGTCATCGGCGCCGGCGTCGAGGGCGTCGATCTTTTCGGTCTCGCGGTCGCGCGCCGACAGGATCAGAATCGGGCCGCCGTAGAAGGCGCGCGCCCTGGCCAGGGCCTCCTTGCCGTCCATGTCGGGCAGACCCAGGTCGAGCACCACCGCGTCGGGCGGCTTGCGGGCGATCTCGCGCAGGCCGCTCGCCGCGTCGTCGGCGCGGACATGCTCATAGCCCGAGGCGTCGAGCGCCGGACCGAGGAAGCGGTGAATCTGCGGCTCGTCGTCGATGACGAGGATTCGGGGGCGGTAGGCGGTCAAAGCATGTGGCCCGGGGTGACGGTTTCCTTGCGCAGGCTGATCAGTATGCGGGTGCCGCGTCCATCGTGGATCGGGCTGGCCGCCGCGATGCGACCGCCCATGGCCTCGACGAAGCCCTTGGCGATGGCCAGGCCGAGGCCTGCGCCCTTGCCGCGGTCGGTGGCCTCCTCCATCCGCCGGAATCGCTCGAACACCCGCTCCAGTTCGGCGGTCGGAATGCCCCGCCCTTCGTCCTCGATCGAGATCACCACATTGCCCCGGTCCTCGTAGGCCGCCGTCTCGATGACCGACCCGTCAGGACTGTAGGCGATGGCGTTCTCGAGGATGTTGACCAGCGCCTGTTCCAGAAGCGACGGGTCGGCCATGACCATCGACAGTTCGGCGGGAAAATCGCGGTCCAGCCTGCGTCCCTCGAGCCGACGCTCGACCCGGCCGATGGCGGCGGCCAACACGTCGCGCACATCGGTCCAGTCCTTGCGGGTGTTGAGCGCGCCGCCCTCGAGCCGGGTCATGTCGAGCAGGTCGCCGACGTAGCGGTTCAGCCGCTCGGCCTCCTCGCGAATGGAAAGCAGAAGGTCGGTGCGGACCTTCGGCTGCATCGACTTGCCGAACTCGATCAGGGTGGTGACCGCGCCCAGCACCGTCGACAGCGGCGTGCGCAGGTCATGGCTGACCGAGTTGAGCAGGGCCGAGCGCAGCCTGTCCGACCGGCGCAGGGCGTCGGCGTCGGCGGCTTCGGCGGCGAACTCGGCGCGCTCCAGCGCGATGGCGCCCTGGTCGAGCAGGGCCAGGGCGAACCGTTCGTCCTCCTCGGCGGCCAGGGTCCGGGGTTCGAGCCCGGCGACGCCCGACCGGGCCTTGACCCCCTGCAGCGGGCGGAAAGTCCAGCTGGCGTTGGGCAGGGTGCCGGTGCCGGCGCCG
>DAORNX010000202.1:0-4961 GCA_035441225.1 Caulobacter sp. | reverse complement strand
CCGACCCAGGCGTAGACCCGGATCAGGAAGCTGGTCCAGAACGGCAGGATGACCAGCATCAGCAGCACGCTGCGCACGCCCGGCCGGCTCCTGGCCATGCCATAGGCCATCGGATACCCGACCAGCAGCGCCAGCACCGTGCCCGTGGCCGCGAAGCGCAGGCTCGACAGGTAGGCGTCGACATAGAGCCGCTCCGACACCAGCCGTCGGTACATCTCGCCATCGAGCGCGGCGAGGAAGGCGCGGATGCCCTCCAGCCCGTTGGCCCAGACGATCTGCGGCGTGTAGGGCGGAATGGCCAGGGCCGTGTCCGACAGCGACAGCCGCAGCACCAGCAGGAACGGGAAGGCGAAGAACAGGCCCAGCCAGACAGCCGGGAGGATGGCCGCGCGGGACCTCGGGCGGCTCACGAGCTGCGTCCTTCGACACGCGCTTCGCGCTGCTCAGGATGACGTCGCTCTGTGCACGTCATGGTGAGCAGCACCCGCAGGGTGCGTGTCGAACCACGCAACATGCTGGATGCCACGCCCGTCACGAGGTCAGTACCACGCCGGCGTCGGGGTCGAAACTGACCCACACCTTGTCGTCCCAGTCGATCGGCCGGTCGACGAAACGCCGCGCGTTGGCCCGGGCCACCCGCACCAGCTTCCCGCCGGGCAGTTCGACGATGTAGTTGGTCCAGTCGCCGGTGTAGCCGATGTCCCAGATCTCACCGGCCAGCACGTTGCGGGCGCCGGCGGCGGGGGGATCGAGGCTGATGCGCATCTTCTCGGGCCGAACGGCCAGCCAGACGGTCGATCCGGGCCCGGGGCAGTCGTCGTCGAGCACATGGAAGCCCGCGTCGGACTCGACGAGGTTCAGGTGCGCCATCGGATGCTCGATGGCTTCGACGGTGGTCTCGAACAGGTTCACATCGCCGAGGAACTCGGCGACATAACGGCTGTTGGGCGCCTCGTAGACCTCCTCGGGCCGCCCGATCTGGACAATCCTGCCGTCGCGCATCACCGCGATGCGGTCGGCCATGACCATGGCCTCCTCCTGGTCGTGGGTCACGATCAGGAAGGTCACGCCCAGCTGGACCTGCAGGTCCATCAGCTCGAACTGGGTTTCCTCGCGCAGCTTCTTGTCCAGCGCGCCGAGCGGCTCGTCCAGCAGCAGCATGCGCGGCTTGCGGGCCACGGCGCGGGCGAGGGCCACCCGCTGCTTCTGCCCGCCCGACAGCTGGTCCGGGCGGCGCCTGGCGAACGGCTCCAGCTTGACCAGGGCCAGCATCTCGGCGACGCGGGCGGCGATCTCCTTTTTCGGCATCCCCTCCTGCTTGAGGCCGAAGGCGATGTTCTGCTCGACGGTCAGGTGCGGGAAAAGGGCGTAGCTCTGGAACATCATGTTGACCGGCCGCCTGTGCGGGGGCGCGCCGGCCAGGTCTTCGCCGTTCAGGGTGATGCGGCCGGCGTCGAGCGTCTCGAACCCGGCCAGCATCCGCATCAGGGTGGTCTTGCCGCAGCCGGACGGTCCGAGCAGGGCGAAGAACTCTCCCGGATAGATGTCCAGCGAGACGTCATTCACCGCGGCGTGGTCGCCGAACCGCTTGGTCACCCCCTCGAACCGCACGAGCGGCGTGGCGTTGGGGTCGTTCCACGGCGCGAAGCTCGAGCGCACGGCGCCGATGTTGCGGCGCTGGCCCGGCTCGCCGCGCGGGGCCTTCGAAGCCGGCGGCCGGCTCATCGCCCGGTCATCACCTTCGTCCAGAGCCGGTTGACCTGCTGCAGCAGGGCCTGGTCCTTGGTGGTGGTGACGAACAGCCGGCCGAACACCTCCGGCGTCGGATAGACGTTGGGGTTGGTGCGCAGGCTCTCCTCGACCAGCGGTGTCGCCGGCAGATTGGCGTTGGCGTACTCGGTATAGTTCGACGCCCGGGCGATCACCGCCGGCCGCAGCATGTAGTCGAGGAACTTGTAGGCGGCGTCCTTGTTGGGGGCGTCGGCCGGAATGGCGAACACGTCGAACCAGACCTGGCTGCCCTCCCGGGGAATGACATAGCTGATTTCGACGCCGTTCTTGGCCTCCTCGGCCCGGGTGGCGGCCTGCAGGATGTCGCCGCTGTAGCCGATGGCGATGCAGGCGTCGCCGTTGGCCAGGGCGTTGATGTACTCCGACGAATGGATCTTGGTGACGTAGGGCCGCAGGCTGATCAGCAGGTTGGTCGCGGCCTCGTAGTCGGCGACATTGCGCGAATTGGGATCCTTGCCCAGGTAGTTCAGCGTGACCGCGTACATGTCCTCGGACGCGTCGAGGAAGTAGACGCCGCAGTCCTTCAGCTTCGCGAGGTTCTCCGGCTTGAACACCACGTCCCAACTGTCGAGGGCCACGCCGGGCAGGCGTTTGGCGATCTCCGCGGTGTTGTAGCCGATGCCCATGGTGCCCCACATGTAGGGCACGGTGTATTTGCCGCCGGGATCGAACGGCTCCATCCGGGCCATCAGGTCGGGCCACAGGTTCTTGCGGTTCGGCAGCTTGCTGAAGTCGAGGGCCTGCAGGGCGCCGGCGGTGACATAGCGCGGCACGTTGTGGTTCGACGGCGCGACGATGTCATAGCCGGTGCCGCCGGTCAGCACCTTTGTCTCGAGCACCTCGTTGGAGTCGAAGGTGTCGTAGACGACCTTGATTCCGGTCTCCTTGGTGAACTCGTCCAGCAGCGCCGGGTCGATGTAATCCGACCAGTTGTAGATGCGCAGGGTCGGCGTCTTGTCCCCGCCGCCCCCGCAAGCCGCCAGCGCGAGCGCCGCGGCGCCCAGAACCCCGGCGGTCCACCGCCGCGTCTGACCCGTCATACCGGACATCCCCAAGTCTCCCCACAAGGCTGGAAATCCTTATAGGGCCTTGGGCGTCCGGGGAGGAAGGGGACATGTGCCGAACGGGCGTCCCGCCCGATCGGCCATCGCCTCACGCGGCGGCCGGCGCCTTTCCGATCCGCAGCCCGCAGACCAGCGCGCCGCTGACCAGGTACTGGATCAGCATGTAGCCGCCGTCGATCGGGATCAGGCCCGGATTGTCGTCGCCATAGATGAACCGCAGCGCGTAGGTGGCCAGGGCGAAGAACACGCAGGCGAACAGGCCGGTCTTCGCGCCGCCGGCCCAGCCGACCGCGCCGGTCTTCACGCCCAGCCAGGCCAGGCCCACGGCGACGACGAGGTTCTGCAGCGCGCCAAAGGCGTAGGTCAGGCCGCCGGCGGCCTCCATGCTTTCGGCGGACAGGCCGCTCAGCTGCGTCCATTGGGCGGCGAACAGGTATCCGTACCAGGCCGTGCCGATGATCTGGCTGGCCACGACCGCGGCGATCACGCCGATCCAGTTGATGCCTTTCATGACGACGGTCTCCCCATGTCGTCGCGGGGCCGAGCCGCTCTCCGGGCGCCCCGCTCGCCCGGTTGACGCCAGGGTAACGCCGTTCTGCGAGTCGCCAAACTTTCCAAGCGGGGGAGGGGCGGCTATAGCCGCCGACCATGGCCCGCATCCTCATCACCTCCGCCCTGCCGTACATCAACGGGATCAAGCACCTGGGCAACCTGGCGGGCTCTATGCTGCCGGCGGACGTGTTCGCGCGCTTCCAGCGGGCGCGGGGCGTCGAGACCCTGTACATCTGCGCCACCGACGAGCATGGCACGCCGGCCGAACTGGCCGCGGCCGCGGCGGGTCAGGACGTGGCCGCCTATTGCGCCGAACAGCACGACCTTCAGAAGACCATCGGCGCCCGTTTCGGCCTGAGCTGGGACTGGTTCGGCCGCAGCTCGAATGCGCCCAATCACCGCCTGACGCAGCATTTCTGCGAGGCGCTGGAGAACAACGGCCTGATCGAGGAGCGGACCGACAAGATGGTCTACTCGATCGACGACAGGCGCTTCCTGCCGGATCGCTACGTCGAGGGGACCTGCCCGCGCTGCGGCTTCGACAAGGCGCGCGGCGACCAGTGCGACAACTGCGGCGAGTTGCTCGACCCCGTCGACCTCATCAATCCCTATTCGGTGATCAGCGGCTCGCGGAATATCGAGGTGCGCGACACGCGCCACCTCTACCTGCTGCAGACGAAGATCGAGGGAAAGATCCGCGCCTGGGTCGATTCCAGGGCCGAGGGCTGGCCGGCCCTGACGCGTGGCATCGCCTACAAGCACCTCGACGAGGGTCTGATCGACCGCGGCATCACCCGTGACCTGGCCTGGGGCATCCCGGTGGTCAGGGACGGCAAGCCGCGCCCGGGCTTCGAGAACAAGGTGTTCTACGTCTGGTTCGACGCGCCGATCGAATACATCGGCGCCACCGTCGAATGGTCCGAGGCGACCGGCGCCGACTGGAGGCGCTGGTGGCGCACCGACGCGGGCGCGACCGATGTCGACTACGTCCAGTTCATGGGCAAGGACAATGTGGCCTTCCACACGGTCAGTTTCCCGGCGACGATCATCGGCTCGGGCGAGCCGTGGAAGCAGGTCGACCGGCTCAAGGCGTTCAACTGGCTCAACTGGTACGGCGGCAAGTTCTCCACCAGCGGCCGACGCGGCGTGTTCATGGACGCGGCGCTGGAGCTGCTGCCTGCGGACCTGTGGCGCTGGTACCTCACGGCCAATGCGCCGGAAGGGTCAGACACGGCCTTCACCTGGGAACAGTTCCAGTCGGCGGCGAACAAGGACCTGGCAGACGTGCTGGGCAACTTCATCAACCGCATCGTGCGCTTCAACGAGAGCAAGTTCGGCCCGGCCGTCCCGGCCGGCGGCGAGCCGGGCCCGCGCGAGCAGCAGCTCTACGCCGACGTCGCCGCCCAGCTGGCCGTGCTGACCGCCGAGCTCGAGGCCATCGAGGTGCGCAAGGCGGCCCAGGCTGTCCGCGCCCTGTGGGTGCTGGGCAACGAATATCTGCAGGAAGCCGCCCCCTGGACGGCGTTCAAGACCGACGTCGACCGCGCCGCGGTG
>DAORNX010000201.1:2789-4983 GCA_035441225.1 Caulobacter sp. | reverse complement strand
CGACGGCGCCAACGACCTGGCGATGATCGAGGCCGCGGGGCTGGGCGTCGCCTACCGCGCCAAGCCGGTCGTCGCCGCCCGGGCCGACGCCCGCGTCGACCACGCTGACCTGACGGCCCTGCTGTACTTCCAGGGCTACCGGGCCGAGGATTTCGCGGCGTAGCCCGGAAGGGACACGTACCGAAGGCGGTACATGTCCCCCTGACGCTACTGCCCGGACGGGCCCTTGCTGAAGTAGCGGAAGAAGGCGCTGTCGGGCGACAGGACCAGGGTCGTGCCCTGGCCGAGCGACGCCTCATAGGCCTGCAACGAACGATAGTAGGCCGCGAAGGACGGGTCCTGGCCGAAGCTGGAGGCGAAGATCTTCGCCCGTTCGGCGTCGGCCTCGCCGCGGATCGTCTCGGCCTCCTGCGTGGCCGTGGCGACGATTTCGCGCTGGCGCTGGGCGCCCTCGGCGCGGATGCGGGCCGCCTCCTGCTGGCGGGCCGTCTTCATCCGGTCGAATACGGCTTCCTGGTTGGCCTCCGGCAGGTCGGCGCTGCGGATGCGCACGTCGATGACCTGCAGGCCCAGGCGCGAGCGGGTGGTCCGGTTGGCGAGGTTGTCGCGCACCTGACGGGTCAGGGCGGCGCGGCGGCGCGAGATGATGTCCTCCGACGTGACCGAGCCCAGCACCTGGCGGAGCGAGGCGTTGACCACCGAGTTCAGCCGGTCCTTGGCCGTCCGGTCGTCGCCCAGGCCGGTGTAGAAGCGCACCGGGTCGTTGATGCGATAGCGCACGAAGGCGTCGACCATCAGCCGTTCCTGGTTGGCGGTCAGGATTTCCTGCCGGACCACCTGGATGGGCTGGTTGCGCTTGTCGAACAGCAGGCGGGACTCGAGGAACGGGACCTTGACCTTCAGGCCGGGGCCGTCGTCGGGCGAGGCGTTGACCGTGCGGACCACCTCGCCGAGCCGGACGACCAGGGCCTGGTGCGTCTGGTCGACGATGTAGAAGGTCTGGCTCAGCACGATCAGCGCGACGGCGGCGACGATGCCGTAGAGGGTGAGGCGGGGATTGTTCATTGGCCGTCTCCCGAAACGCGCTGGGGCAGGGCCGGGGTCGTCACCGCGCCGGCGGTCGGCGCCGCCACGCGGGGCCGGAAGACATCCGGCGGCAGGATGAGCGGGGCGCTGGCGCCCTTGCTGTCGATGATCACCTTGTTGGTCTTCGACAGCACCCGCTCCATGGTCTCGATGTAGAGCCGGTCGCGGGTGACGCCGGGGGCCAGCTTGTATTGGGCGTAGACCTGGTTGAACCGGGCCGCCTCACCGGCCGCCTCACGCACCACCTGGGCGCGGTAGCCGATCGCCTGGTTGCGCACCTGGGCGGCGGTGCCGCGGGCCTGGTTGGCCAGCGACTCGGCGTTCTGGCTGGCGTTGTTCACATCGCGGAAGGCGTCGACAACCTCCTTCGGCGGATTGGCGTCGCTGATCTGGACGCCGTCGATGATGATGCCGGAGCCGTAGCTGTCGAGGATGCGCTGCATCAGGGCGGCGACCTCGATCTGGATCTGCCCGCGACTGCGGCTGATGATGGCGTCGAGCTCGCTCCGCCCCACGACCTCGCGCATGGCGCTTTCAGCCACCGCCGAGAGGGTCGCCTCCGGATCGCTCACGTTGAACAGGTAGCGGCCAGGGTTGGAGACCCGCCAGGTCACCGAAAAGCTCAGGTCGACGATGTTCTCGTCGCCGGTCAGCATCAGGGTGTCGCCACCGCCGGTGTCGCCGCCGACGCTCAGGGTGCGCAGGGTGGTGACGTCCAGCTTCTGCGATCGTTCGACGAGCGGCAGATGGTAGCCGATGCCGGGACCGTAGCTGCGGCTCCAGGCGCCGAAGGTGGTGACCACCGCCTCCTCGCGCGGACCGACCACGATGACGCCGGCCAGCACATAGAGGGCCGCCAGACCGCCGCCGGCCAGCGGGGCCATCCGGCGCAGGGGCACCTGCCCGCCCCCGCCGCCTCCGCCGGTCAGGCCGCCGAGGAAGGCCTCGACCCGGCGCAGCAGATCGTTGAGATCAGGGGGTGTCCCGCCGGGGCCGCGTCCGGGTCCGCGCGGCGGCGGACCGCCACGCTCGGGACGTTCGGGCTCACCCTTGCCTCCGGACGGGGGCGGCGAGCCCCAGGGGCCGGGGGTGGCGTTGTCATTCCAGG
>DAORNX010000201.1:0-2638 GCA_035441225.1 Caulobacter sp. | reverse complement strand
TCGCGCGCTCGACGCCATCATCGACCCCCGCTCCGGCAAGGGTCTAGCCGCCGCCGGCCTGGTACAGGGCCTGGTCCTGCGCGAGGGCCGGGCCGGCTTCATGCTCGAGGTTCCGGCCGCGGACGCCGCCCGCTACGCCCCGATCCGCGAGGCCGCCGAGAGGCTGCTGGCCGGCCTGCCGGGAATCGAAAAGGCCCAGGTGGTGCTGACCGCCTCGGCCCCCCAGGGCGTCACGCGCCAGCGCAAGGGGGCGCGGGTCGCCGGCGATCCGAAGGCCGAACTCCGGCCGCGCAAGGAAGTCAAACGGCCCGATAACGTCAAACGCGTGATCGCCGTCGCCAGCGGCAAGGGCGGGGTCGGCAAGTCGACGGTGGCGGTCAACCTGGCCTGCGCCTTCGCCGGGCTGGGCCTGAAGGTCGGGCTGCTCGACGCCGACGTCTACGGTCCCTCGGCGCCGCGGATGATGGGCGTCGACGGCGAGCCGCTGTTTATCGACGGCAAGCTGCAGCCGTTGCAGGCCCACGGCGTCACGGTGATGTCGATCGGTTTCCTCGTCGACGAGGGCTCACCGATGATCTGGCGGGGACCGATGGCCTCGTCCGCCGTGCGCCAGATGGTCAACGACGTGCGCTGGGCCACACCCGAGGCGCCGCTGGACATCCTGGTCATCGACATGCCGCCGGGCACCGGCGACATCCACCTGACCCTGGTCGAGAACTTCGCCGTCGACGGGGTGGTGATCGTCTCCACGCCGCAGGAGATCGCCCTGATCGACGCCCGCCGGGCCGTGGGCATGTTCCAGAAAACCGGGGCGAAGATCCTCGGCGTGATCGAGAACATGGCCTTCTTCGCCGACCCGTCGACCGGCGCGCCGATCCCGATCTTCGGCACGGGCGGGGCGCGGGCCGAGGCGGAGCAGTTGGGCGTCCCCCTGCTGGCCGAGATCCCCATCGAGATCGCCCTGCGCCAGGCCGGCGACGAAGGCGCGCCACTGACCGCCTCGGACGGCCACAGCGCCGCGGTCGAGGCCTTCAGGGCGGCGGCGCGGGCGCTGCTCTAGGTCGAGGATTCCGCCAGCACGGCGTCCTTCGCGTCGAGTTCGGAACGAATCGCCGCATGCCGCTCGCGGCTCAGACTGTAGCCGCGCACGGCGAAGGCGCCGCCCATGACCAGGATCACCGGGGCGATGGCGAAGGTCAGCACCAGGCCGCGCATGGCCTCCGGCGTGTTGGCGGCTCCGGGGGCGGCGTTGAACCCGACCCAGTCGAGGATGGCGAAGGTGATCAGCACCGCCGAGGCGGTGCCGACCTTGGCGGTGCTGGAGACCAGCGCATAGAGCAGGCCGACGCGGTCCTTGCCGGTCTCCAGCCGCACCTCGTCCCCGACGTCGGCGACCATCGCCCGGATCAGGAAGCTCAGCGCGGCGAGAATGCCGCCGGCGAGGAACATGCTCGGCGCCATCAGCCAGAAGGTCTTGCCCGGGATGAAGTAGATCGCCGCCTGGGCCAGCGAATAGGCGGCCGCCGCGGCCATCAGGGTACGGTGCTTGCCGAAGCGGTAGGCCGCCAGCGCCCACAGCGGCGAAGCGATGATCGCGGCCAGGATGAACAGCAGCAGCATCAGGTTGGCCTCGACGAGGCTGTAGCCGCGCGCCTGGCGCATGAAGAACAGATACAGCGGCGAGGTGATCGCCGGGCCGAGCGTGAACAGCAGGTCGGCGAGGAGCAGCCGGCGCATGGTCGAACGCAGGGCGAGCGCCGGGAAGTCGCGCAGGGAGAGGCGATCGCTGGCGGCGCGGCGGGGGACCATCGGCTCGGGCACGCCGAGGGCGACGATCAGGGTGGTGACCGGGATCGACAGCACGATCATCAGCCCCATCATCGGCACCACCCCGTCCTCGGGCAGGTGCAGCAGGGACGGCAGCAGCAGCACCGACACCGCGCCCACGGTGCTGACCACATGGGCCCAGGCGTAGACCCGCGATCGCTCGTTGTAGCTGGTCGCCAGCACCGCGCCCCAGGCCGACTGGGCGAGCACGATCAGGGAATAGCCGATGTAGAGCACCACCAGCCAGCCGAACAGGAAGGCCTTGCCCACGCCGGCCTGGGCGCTGAACAGCATCCATACCCCGAGCATCAGAACCGGGGCGGCGACGACCAGCCAGAAGCGGTAGCGACCGATCCGCGTGCGGGTCCGGTCCATGAACATGCCGACCGCAGGGTCGAAGAAGATCGCCAGCACCTTGACGAAGAAGAAGATCCCGCCAACCGCGGCCAGCGGCAGGCCGAGCAGTCCGGCGTAGTGGGGCGGCAGGTGAACCAGCAGCGGCGTCGTCAGGGCTCCGACGGGAATGGTCGCCATCGAAAAGGCGGCGATCGTGCGGGCGCGGATGCGGCCCGGCGGTGTTTCGGAACCCAAGGTGTCTCTCCCGTGCGCCTCTGGCGGGCGTCACGGAGAGGATCGGATCATGCCGCTGGGGAAGAGCAAATAAAAAAGAGGACAGGCGCGTCGACGCCTGTCCCCTTGTGACGGCCGCCGGAACCGGCGACCGCATTCGATATTGTGCGGCAGGTTCAGCCGCCGGCCATCTTGCGGAAGAACTTCTGGCCCTGCTCGCCGCCGGCGAAATAGGCCTTGG
>DAORNX010000200.1:0-4993 GCA_035441225.1 Caulobacter sp. | reverse complement strand
GCCTCGATCCAGATGTGCATCCAGGAGCTGTCGACGGCGATCCAGTACGACCTGCCGGTCAAGATCTTCATCCTCAACAACGAATGGATGGGGATGGTCCGCCAGTGGCAGCAGCTGCTGCACGGCGAGCGCTATTCGCACAGCTATTCCGAAAGCCTGCCCGACTTCGTCAAACTGGCCGAGGCCTATGGCGCCGTCGGCATCCGCTGCAGCGATCCGGCCGAGCTGGACGCGAAGATCCTCGAGATGATCGACAGCCCCCGCCCGGTGGTCTTCGACTGCCGCGTCGAGAAGGGCGAGAACTGCCTGCCGATGATCCCGTCGGGCAAGGCCCACAACGAGATGATCCTGCCCGACGACGGCGCCGACATCGGCACGGTCATCGACGACGCCGGCCGGCGGCTGGTGTAGGAGGGACCATGACCACCGATCCCCAGCCCGCCTCGGCCTACGACCTTGTCCACGCCGACGAGGTCGAGAACCTCGCCACCTTCGCCCTGCTGGTCGACAACGAGGCCGGAGTGCTGCACCGCGTCGTCGGGCTGTTCGCTGCGCGCGGCTACAATATCGAGAGCCTGACCGTCGCCGAAACCGACCGCAAGGCGCACACCAGCCGGATCACCATCGTCACCCGCGGCGCGCCGCATGTCCTCGACCAGATCGAGGCGCAGCTGTCGAAGGTGATCAGCGTGCGCCGGGTGCATGACGTCACCCGCGACCCGCGCGGCATCGAGCGGGAACTGGCCCTGGTCAAGGTGCGCGGGACCGGGACTGACCGCGTCGAGGCCTTGCGCGTGTCGGACATCTTCCGCGCCAAGGTGGTCGACACCACGTCCGAGAGTTTCGTGTTCGAGATCACCGGCGCGCCGTCAAAGGTCGACAGCTTCGTGGAACTGATGCGGCCGCTCGGACTTGTGGAACTGTCCCGTACCGGCGTCCTCTCGATCGAGCGAGGCGCCGAGGGCATGTAGGGGAGACCCGAACCTGCCGCCCGCCCTGCTGATCGCCCTGCTCTGGCTCGCCGGCGCCCCGCCGCCGGTCGCTCCGGAAACCCTTCCGCCGCCGGATCCCGCGCTCTGGTGGACGGAGCCCTGGCCGGTCCCGGACGAGGCCGCCGATCCGCTGGGAGGTCGCCGGGCAGGCCGGGGCGAGCGTCCGCCGCCGATCGACAACGGGGTGGATCCCCTCCTCTACCGCCTGTGGAGCCTGCCCCCGCTGCAGACACAGCTGGTCCGGCGCGGCGACCTGGTGCTGGAAATCTGGGCCCGGCCCACGGGAGGCGTTCGCCAGGCCGTGATCCGGGTGACCGTCCGAGGCGACGGCAAGGCCTTTGTCCAGGGCCGGGCCGGCCTGGGCTGTTGCACGCCGCGCATCGGCCGGCTGGTGGCGTTTGACGAGCCGCTGCCGGCCGACCGTATCGCGGCCTTCCGGACGTTGGTCGATCACCCGATGTGGTCGCAGCCGCGGCTGACCGAGGTGGAGGAGCCTGACGGCTCGGCGTCGCCCCTGTGCATCGACGGCGTCGCCTGGGACCTGACCCTGGTCACCGCCAGGGGCAGCCGGAATCTGCATCGCGCCTGCCTCGATGAAGAGGTCGGTTCGGTGGCCGACGCGCTCGCGCCAGCCGTCGCCGCCGCCCTCGGTCAGGACCCGCGGTTCGATCTGGTGTTTCCCCGAGGCGCGGCGTTCAGCGCTGAACGGGCCGCCTACGCGAACCTCCTGGAGCGGGGCGGACGACTGAAGCCTGCCCGTGCGGACCGCCCCCAGCCGCCCATGGCCCCGGTCCCCGCGGATCCGGAGCCGGTCGCTACGCCTTCAGCAGATTGAACCGGAACAGCGCCCCGCCGATCGCCGCCCCGATGGCCGGGGCGACCACGAACAGCCACAGCTGCGACAACGCCTCGCCGCCGACCAGCACGGCCGGGCCGAAGCTCCGCGCCGGATTGACCGATACGCCGGTGACCTGGATGCCGACGATGTGGATCACCGCCAGGGTGATACCGATGGCCAGGCCCGCGAACGCGCCATGTCCCTTGTCGCCGGTGACACCCAGAATGACGATGACGAAGATGGCGGTGAACACGATCTCGAAGATCAGCGCCGCCTGCATGGAATACTCACCCAGGTAGTCCGGCCCCCAGCCGTTGCGGCCCAGACCGCTGGCCGCGCCTTCCCTGGCCAGAACCATCAGGATGGCCGCGCCGGCCAGAGCGCCGAGAAACTGGGCCACCCAGTACACACCCATGTCCCTGACCGACATCCGGCCGGCGACAAAGGCGGCCAGGCTGACCGCCGGATTGACGTGACAGCCCGAGATCGGGCCGATGCCGTAGGCCATGGCCACGATGGCGAAGCCGAACGCCAGGGCGATGCCCAGCTGCCCGACGTGATCTCCACCCAATACCGCCGCACCGCAGCCGAACAATACCAACACAAGCGTGCCGATGAACTCGGCAATGAACTTGTTCATGGAGCTTCTCCCGTCCCCCGCTTCATCGAGCGGTGTTCGGCGAGGCTGGCCCAATTGGCTGAGTCCGGGAAGTCCCTGTCGCGGCCTCCTTCCCCCCGCAACCATTCGTCCCTATATTGGACCTGTTCGGGCTTGCCCGGACTATGGACATAAACGCGCGCGTAATAAGCGGACTGGACCCGGGTGCGATTCCCGGCGGCTCCACCATTTCCTTCTTCGGGTTATCGCCGGAAGCAGGGGGCCGATCAGCATCGACAGACGTCTAAAGGCGTTGCTTTGTCCCGGCGTGGCTCACCGTTTCGGGCCGCTAAACTAACTGCGAACGATAACTTCGCTGAAGAGTATGCGATCGCCGCGTAATGCGGTGCTAGCGCACTCGACCTAAACTCCTGGGGGTTCAGATCCTCAGGCGGGGCCCGGCGGGGGCCTGCCAACAGAACCCCGCCACCTTTCCTTCCACATGGGAATCCGGAAATTCCGCCATTTGCCGGGGGCGCCGCTTTTCGGGTCCGCCTCGACAGGCTAGGCTTTGCGTCCACGCAGGCGTTTGAGTCATGGCCCAGCAGCAGAAACCGCCCGAAGACCTGATGAACTATGAGGCGCTGGCCCAGGACGCCCTGCGCGGCGTCGTCAAGGCCGCCCTCAAGGTGGCGGCGGCGCCCGGCGGCATCCCCGGCGACCACCACTTCTACATCACCTTCCGCACCCGCGCCCCGGGCGTGTCGGGTCCGCCCGATCTGCTGGGCAAGTATCCCGACGAAATGACCATCGTCCTGCAACACCAGTACTGGGACCTGGCGCCGGGCGAGACCTTCTTCACCGTGACGCTGAAGTTCGGCGGCTCGCCCAAGAAGCTCTCCGTGCCCTACGCCGCCGTGACGCGGTTCTTCGACCCGCATGTTCAGTTCGGCCTGCAGTTCGAGCCGCCGCCCCTCGACGTCGACGCCGTCACCCTGGACGAGCCCGCGCCGGCCCCGGCGCCGGCCGCACCGCCCGCGGCCGAGGGGCCCAAGGTCGTCTCGCTCGACCAGTTCCGCAAGAAGTGAGGGCCAGGTGACCGACGTCGCCGCGGAGCAGCCGCAGGTTCTCACCGACGAGGCCATTCTGGCCCGGTTTCTCAACGCAAAGCGGCCTCCGCCGGGCTCGCAGCTGCTGGGCTTTCGCATGCTGCGGGTGAGCCAGGCCGACCGGGAGGTCGAGGTCGCCTTCATGGCCACCGAACAGCTGACCAACCCGATGAAGCAGATCCAGGGCGGCTACCTCTGCGCCATGCTCGATGAATGCATGAGCGTGGCCTGCATGGTCGCCTCGGGCATGACCAGCGTTGCGCCGACGGTGGAGATGAAGACCAGCTTCTTTCGCCCCGCCCTGCCCGGGCCGATCACCGGCGTGGGCCGGGTGGTCCGCTGGGGCAAGACCATCGCCTTCACAGAGGGCGAGTTGCGCGACGCCGAGGGGCGCACCCTGGCCAGGGCCACCGGCACGGCGATGCCGACGCCCTTCACCCGGTACAAGGGCTAGGGACATGCGGACAGGCTTCCTCGTGATCCTCGGATTGCTGGCCGCCTGCCTCGCTCGTCCCGCTGCCGCCGCCAGCGCGCCCAACAGTCCGTTCAACAACTGGGCGGCTATCGTCGTGGCCGGCGACTGGCGCGCCCATGACGGCGGTCCGACGGAGGCCTTCGACAACGCCCGCCGCGACGTCGCCGCGACCCTGGTCGGCCTCGGTTTCCGGCCCGAGACCATGACCCAGTTCTCGACCCGGCCGGAACGCTATGGCGACACCCGGCCCGAACGGCTGACCGCCCAATCGATGCTGGACGCGCTCAAGGCCTCGGCGGCGGCCGCGCCGGCCGGATGCCTCGTCTACTACACCTCGCACGGCGCGCCGCAGGGAACGGTGCTGGACGTGATGGGCAAGATGTACATGTTCTCGCCCGCCGAGATGGCCGCCCTGGTCGACGAGGCCTGCCCGAACCGGCCGACGATCGTGATCATCTCCGCCTGCTACTCGGGCGTCTTCGTGCCCTACCTGAAGGGCGCCCAACGCATGGTCATGACCGCCGCCCGCCCCGACCGCAGTTCGTTCGGCTGCAGCTCGGAAGACAAGTATCCGTTCTTCGACGCCTGCTTCCTCGAATCCGTCGGCGCGGTGCGCAATTTCGCGTCCCTGCCCCCGGCGATCCAGGGCTGCGTGTCCCGGCGCGAGGGGCAGATGCGGCTGACCCCGCCGTCCGAGCCGCAGGTGACGATCGACGCCGGCCTGCGACTGCGCCTGGGCATGATGCCATTTCCCAGCGGCGCCCAGGGCGTCCAGTCACCCTGACGGACTCCACGACCGGCGGGCGCAGACCGACCTTTGCCCGCCGCTTCCGGCGCCCTAGAACACCGTGAACGACTGTCCCCGGGGAAATGCCTTGCGATCGCCAGCCAGAGCCGCACTCGCGGCTGCGTTATCCCTTCTCGTCGGCGGGCTGCCGGCCGCCAGCACGGCCCAGGCGCCCGCGCCTGCGCCAGTGGCGG
>DAORNX010000199.1:4573-5004 GCA_035441225.1 Caulobacter sp. | reverse complement strand
TGCCGGCCCTGACCGTCGGACCGCCGGTCCAGCGCGGCTCGACCGTGCTGCTGCCCGGCGCCCGGGCCCTGTACGATGGCACGCTCGGCTACGGACGGGCGGGCCTGGCCGCGCAGTTCGCCCTGATGGACGCCCTGGCGGAGCTCGAGGGGGCGGCGGCCGTGCAGCTGTTTCCCTCGGGCCTCGCGGCCCTGACCGCCGGTATCATGGCCGTGCTCGAGGCCGGCGATCATCTGCTCGTCGTCGACAGTGTCTACAAGCCGGTGCGCCAGTTCTGCGACAAGGTGCTGCGCCGCTTCGGCGTGACCGTGGACTACTATGACCCGCGCCTGGACGCGGCCGGCCTGCTGTCCCTCGCCGGGCCGAAGACGCGGCTTGTCGTGCTGGAATCTCCGGGCTCCCTGACCTTCGAGATGCAGGACGTGGAGGCC
>DAORNX010000199.1:0-4466 GCA_035441225.1 Caulobacter sp. | reverse complement strand
CGACCTCAGCGTCCAGGCCCTGACAAAGTATGTCTGCGGCCATTCCGACGTGTTCATGGGGTCGGTGGCCACGACGGACGCAGGGATCGGCGCGCGGATTGCGGCCTCGGTGCAGGATCACGGCTGGGCGGTGTCGCCCGACGACGCCTACCAGGCCCTGCGCGGCCTGCGCACCCTGGCGACGCGGCTCGACCGCCATGGCGAGAGCGGCGTGGCCGTGGCCCGCTGGCTGGCGAACCAGCCGGAGGTGCTGTCGGTGCTGCACCCGGCCTTGCCCGACGATCCGGGCCACCGACTCTGGACGCGCGACTTCAGCGGCGCCTGCGGCCTGTTCG
The DNA here is from genome assembly GCA_035441225.1 of Caulobacter sp. Classification (GTDB taxonomy): domain Bacteria; phylum Pseudomonadota; class Alphaproteobacteria; order Caulobacterales; family Caulobacteraceae; genus Caulobacter. The sequence continues at coordinate 4,131 of DAORNX010000199.1, read as the reverse complement.
GCTTCGTGCTGCGGCCGGCCCCGCCGGAACGAGTCGAGGCCTTCCTCGATGCGTTGAAGCTGTTCGGCCTGGGCTTTTCCTGGGGCGGTTTCGAGAGCCTGGCGATCAACTGCGACCCGCAGCTGAAGGTCCGCACCCTTCCCGTGGCCCTCGGCGGCCCGTTGCTCCGCCTGCACGTCGGGCTGGAAGCCGTCGATGACCTGACCGCCGACCTGCGCACCGGCTTGGACGCCCTCGCCGCCTGACCTGGCGACCCCAGCAGGACTCGAACCTGCAACCCCCTGCTTAGAAGGCAGGTGCTCTATCCGGTTGAGCTATGGGGTCTCGTTGCGTGGTTTAGCGATGTTCGGAGGGCGGGAACAGCCAGCGTGGCTGGACACGCGCTTCGCGCTGTTTCCACGACGTGGAATCTGAAGGCCACCCCTCCACGTCGTCCCGGGCAGGCCTGAAGGGCCGTGTCGAAGGACGCACGATAGCGCGGTCAGTGTGTCCAGGACTGGCGTCGGTTGGTCGCGAAGTTGTCCGCGTAGGCCTTGAGGATCTTCTTCGGCTCCTTGGGCTCGAACAGCTGGAAGGCGATGCCGTGCTTCTGGGCGAAGGCCACGGCCTCCTCGCGGGTGTCGAAGGTCAGCCGCACCTGGCCGTTCATGTCGGTCGACTGGGTCCAGCCGGTCAGGGGATCGGTGCGCTTGGCCGCGGCGGGCTCGAACTCGAGCAGCCAGTCACGGGTCTTCGCCTTGCCGGACTGCATGGCGGTCTTGGCCGGGCGGTAGATGCGGGCGAGCATGTCGGGCCTCGTTCGTTCGATCTCGTTCCGTGGTCGGGGCGAGAGGATTCGAACCTCCGACCCTCTGCTCCCAAAGCAGATGCGCTACCAGGCTGCGCCACACCCCGTCTCTACGGAAGGGCTTGATCTACAAAGGTTCGACGGCCGGAGCAAACGGATAGCGCGCGACGCGCGGCCGGCTCAGTCGACGAGCACCGGCAGGTGCTCCATGCCGCGGAAGAACGGCAGCGCCCGCCAGGACGGCTCGGCCCCCGGATCGGCGAGCCGCAGGGTCGGAAACCGCTCGAACAGCCTGACCAGGGCCACGCCCGTCTCAAGCCGGGCCAGCGGCGCCCCGATGCAGATATGGGCGCCGCCACCGAAGGCCACATGCGGCCGGTGCTTGCGGCTGACGTCGAAGCGGTGCGGATCCTCGAACACGTCCGGATCGCGGTTTGCCGCGCGCAGGGAGACGGTGATCGACTGCCCCGGATGCAGCGGGCAGCCGCCCGCCTCCATGTCCTCCGACGCCAGGCGACCGGTCATGTCGACCGGCGGCTCGTAGCGCAGGGCCTCCTCGACCACGGCGTTGACGATGCCGGGGTCGGCCCGCAGCTTGGCCAGTTCCGAGGGGTTGAGCAGCAGGTTGCGCACGGTGTTGCCGATCAGGTCGGTGGTCGTCAGGTTCCCCCCGACCAGCAGCGCCTGCAGGTTCAGTCGCAGCTCTGCGTCATCAAGCGCCGCGCCGGCGGCCTGCTGGCCGACCATGTCGCTGATCAGGTCGTCGCGCGGCGACCGGCGGCGGTCCTCCATAAGCTGCGTGAAGTAATCGGTCAGGGCGGCCGAGGCCTGCTCCATGATCGCTGTCTGCTCGGGCGTGCGGAAAGGGTTGAGACCCTGGATCACGCCTTCGGACCATTGCCGAAACTCGGCCAGCCGGCCGGGGTCGACGCCGAGAATGCGGGCGATCGCGTCGATCGGGATCGGCACGCAGAACCGGTCCATCAGGTCGAATTCGCGCTCGCCTTCCAGCCGGTCGAGGGTCTCGTCGACCAGCGCCTCGACCTGCGGACGGAACTTGGCCACCCGGGCGTAGAGAGCCTGGGCCAGCGGCTGGCGGATGCGGGCGTGGTCGGGGTCATCGAGCGTCAGGATGCTGGTGACATGGGTGCGGGGCACGCCCTCGGGCGCCCGTTCGAGGAACCGCCGCTGCATGATGGCGCCCTCCTCGGCCCGGATCGGGTCACGCCAGAGGTCCCGGTTGTTCACCACCGCCCGCACGTCGGCGTAGCGGGTCAGCAACAGACTGCCCGACACCGCGTCGCGATGGGCCGGGCAGCGGGCGCGCAGGTCATCGAGCACCGCATGGGGGTCGCTCTGGTAGGCCGGATTCAGCGGCGTCAGCTCGACGATTGAGGGCAGCGGCTTGTCAGTCATCACGAGGGTCCGGGACAGGCGGAAAGCCTGGCGGGCAGGATGCGGCCAAGGATGCCGGGCCGTAAAGCCTGACCCTGCGGCAATCCCTGATCCCGCCCCGGTTCCGTGGCGTCAGGGTTCCCGTCCGCGAACGGATGTTCTAGGCCTTGCACAGGGACCAGCCGTCGCCAGGCGGAGCCAACATCCGCCGGCGGCCGGGGAATGCGACATGACCGAGCCGAGCATCGCCGCCACCGTCGACGAGATCGACCCCGACTGGATGACGGCGGCGTTGCGGGCTTCGGGCGCCCTGCCACGGGGCCGGGTGACCGGCCTGACCGTTACGCCCGTCGGCAACGGCCTGGTCGGCGACAGCTTCCGCCTGGCCCTGACCTATGACGGCGCGCCGCCCTCCGCCCCCGCCAGCGTGGTGGGCAAGTTCGCCGCCGCCGACCCCGCCAGCCGCGCCTCCGGAGCGGCTTTCAACCTCTATGGCCGCGAGGTCGGCTTCTACCGCGAACTGGCCTCGACCGTCGGCATCATCACGCCGAAGACCCATTTCGCCGGCATCGACCCGCAGACCGCCGCCTTCACGTTGATCTTCGAGGATTTCGGCCCGGCGCGGGCCGGCGACCAGCTGACCGGCTGTTCGGTCGCCGACGCCCGGACCGCGATGCTCGAGGCCGCGGCGCTGCACGCTCCGCGGTGGAACGACCCCGCGCTCAGGGACATCGAATGGCTTGCGGCGGGCGCCGACATGTATCCGGCGATCATCGCCGCCCTGCCCGGCGTCATCGCCGCCTACCGCGAACGCTACGACGGCGTGCTGGAGGCCGACTACATGGCGCTGGTCGACCGGCTTCCGCAGATCATGGGCCTGTTCCAGGGGGCGGCGGAGGGACCGTTCACCATCCAGCATGGCGACTTCCGGCTCGACAACATCCTGTTCGACATCCAGGGCGGAACCCGCCGCATGGGCACGCTCGACTGGCAGACCCTGGCGATCGGCCCCGGCATGACCGACGTCACCTACTTCCTCAGCGCCGGCCTGTCGCCGACGCTGCGCCGCGCCCACGAGCGCGACCTGGTGGCCGCCTATCATGACGAGCTGCGCCGGCTGGGCGTGACGGACTATAGCCCGGATCAGTGCTGGACCGACTATCGCCGGATGGCCGTGCACGGCGTGTTCATGGGGGTCTTTTCGGCCATCGCCGTGGAGCGCACCGAGCGGGGCGACGCCCTGTTCCTGACCATGACCCGCGGCGCCTGCGCCCAGGCGCTCGACCACGACACCTTCGACCTCTGGTCACACTGAAAGGCACTTCCATGCAGGCGACCGCCGCCGTGGCCCGGGCTCCGGGCGCCGACTTCACCCTCGAAGCCGTCGAGCTCGACGAGCCGCGGGCCGACGAGATCCTCGTTCGCGTCGCCGCCGTCGGCGTCTGCCACACCGACCTGGTGGCCCGTGAAGGCGCGATGCCCTTCTCCCTGCCGGCCGTACTCGGACACGAGGGCGCGGGCGTGGTCGAGCGGGTCGGGGCGGCGGTCACCAAGGTGGCGCCGGGCGATCGGGTCGCCATGACCTTTCGCTCCTGCGGCCAGTGCGATCGCTGCCGGAGCGGCGATCCGGCGTACTGCTACTCCATGCCGGCGCTGAACTACATCGGCATGCGCCCGGATGGCAGCAAGGCGATCCGCCAGGGCGAGACGGCCGTCTCGTCCAACTTCTTCGGCCAGTCGTCGTTCGCGACCTACGCCCTCGCCTATGAGCGCAACGTCCTGAAACTGCCTGACGACCTGCCGTTCCCCCTGGCGGCGCCGCTGGGCTGCGGCGTCCAGACCGGCGCCGGCGGCGTGATGCTGGCCCTCGCCTGCCCGACGGGCTCGAGTCTGCTGATCACCGGCGGCGGCGCGGTGGGCCTGTCGGCGGTGATGGGCGCGGCGATCCA
>DAORNX010000198.1:0-5008 GCA_035441225.1 Caulobacter sp. | reverse complement strand
GCGGTCGAAGGACTATTCCGAGATCGCCCGGGCCTTCCGGCCCGGCCATGCCGACTGGCCCTATTTCGCCAAGTACGGCGTGCGCGACTATCGCGGCGGGGGCCGGTCCTCGGCCCGCGAGACGGCCGCGCGGGTGGCCGCCGGGGCCGTGGCGCGCAAGGTGATCGCCGGCGTCACCGTGCGCGGGGCCCTGGTGCAGATTGGTCCGCACGCGGTCGACCCCGACCGCTGGGACTGGGCCCAGACCCGCGAGAACGGCTTCTGGTGTCCCGACGCCGGCATGGTTCCGGTGTGGGAAGAACACCTGGAAAAGATCCGCAAGGCCGGCTCGTCAACCGGCGCCGTCGTCGAGGTCGAGGCCACGGGCGTCCCCGCTGGCTGGGGCGCGCCGCTGTACGGCAAGCTCGACGCCGAACTGGCCGCCGCGATGATGTCGATCAACGCCGCCAAGGGCGTGGAGATCGGCGCCGGGTTCGCCTCCGCCGCCCTGACCGGCGAGGAGAACGCCGACCAGATGCGCATGGGCAATGACGGCGTCAGCTTTCTGTCGAACAAGGCCGGCGGCGTGCTGGGCGGCATCTCCTCCGGCCAGCCCGTGGTGGTGCGGGTGGCCTTCAAGCCGACCTCCTCGATCCTCACCCCGCGCGAGACCGTCAACGAGGCCGGCGAGGACGTCGAACTGCGGACGAAGGGCCGGCATGACCCGTGTGTGGGTATCCGCGCCGTGCCGGTGGTCGAGGCGATGATGGCCTGTGTGCTGGCGGACGCGTTCCTGCGGCACCGCGGCCAGACGGGTGGCGGGGCGTTCGCGCCGGGGGGCGACGGGCGGGGGTAGAGCGGGGCCGGCGAGGACGGGTTGGCCTGCGACCCGTGCCGGACATTCGTGCGCGGCTAAATTAGGGTATGTTTAGCTACAACGCCTAATGAGGGCCAAATGACGCCGAGTGCCTTATTGGCGCGCTTGAGCGCCCAAGAAGATAGTTATGTCGAGCGCAAGTCCCAAGGCATAAAGCCCCAAGACATTCGTAAGGCGGTAACGGCCTTCGCGAACTCATTGCCCGACGACCAGCATGGCATCATCTTTGTCGGTATTGGTGATAAAGGCAGCATCGAAGGATGCGATAACCCTGACGCAGTGCAGAAGCGAGTACGGGAAGCTGCCGACGAGTGCTATCCCCCTATCGCTCCGCAGTGTTTTGCCCTGAAGGTGGAAGGAAAGGACGTCGTCGCCATAGTCGTCAGCGCCAGTGGTGACAGGCCACACTTCGCAGGCCCGGCCTACGTGCGGCAAGGCTCAGAGAGCGTGAAGGCGTCAAAGCGTCTCTACGAAGAGATGATAGACTCTCGACACAGTACAGTATCAGCAATTGTGCGGCTCAAGGACCGGCCAATCACAGTATACGGGTTAGGGCATCGACTGGGGAAGCTTGAGCGCGTCGCGGCCAATTACCTGGAAACGGCTGAATGCAGAGTGATGGCGTGTGACCGACACACAGTCACTCTTCAAAGGGTAAGCGACGGTTGGAACTTCTACGAGGCAGTGAACCGAATTGAACTCAGTACCGACGGAAAAATGAAGCGTCCCGCGCTGATCGTCAAAGGCCTTTAGAACAAGAGTCGGAGTCAGGGGGATTGGCGGCTTCCCACCCCCGGGGCCACGTCTCGACCCTCCGACCAGACGGCGGTCGACACCCCGCCGTCGATCTCTTGCGGGCCAGCGTGCCGGCCTCTCCAGCCTGGTCAAGGGCAGGCCCTGCGGGCCTGTCGCTCCGCGACGCGAAGCGCCCTTGAGCAGGCTGGGGAGACCGGCGAAACTCTCGCCATGAGATCAGGGTCGGTTGTGGCCATTCTGCCTGCCTTTCAAACTGTCATCCCGGCCGCAGCGGAGCGGAGAGCCGGGACCCAGATTCGGCTGGACTTTGTTCTGGGTCCCGGATCGGCGAGACGGCCGTCCGGGATGACAGGGGTGGGGCCCAAGGGCAGCAGGGACAGCTTGACCCTGCCCCTTCCCCTACGCCGCCCGCGTGAACGCCATCTCCCAGTTGGTTTCCCACGTCTTCCCGCCGTCCTCCGAGAAGGCCTGGCGCCATTCGCAGCTGGTCGGGGTGATGGCCGACCAGAGGAAGCGGACCTTGATCGGGCGGCCGTCGAAGACGTCGTCGCCGAGGAATTCGCCGACGCCGCCCTCGAACCGGCCATGGACCGGCGGCTCGATGTCCGGATGGCGGGCGTCCAGCCACCAGATCGACCAGCGGCGAAGGGCCGGGTCGAACCGGCGCAGCGTGACCGCCGCGTAGGGGCCATCCGGCAGCTCCAGCCCGTTGTCGTCCATGTTGCCGAGCCCGCCGAGCACCTTCCGCATCGCGCAGGTCCCGTCGAATTCGACCCAGTCCGCGCAGCCCGCCAGCCGGGCCTTCAGCCGCCGGTGACGGATGGTCCAGCGGCCGACCAGGAAGTCGAAGTCCTGGCGGCCGTCATCGAGGTCGGGGGTGGTCTGCATGGCCGTGATCCCTTGCCGCGCTGATGCGTTGGGGACCCATAGCCATCGCCCTCGCCAGGACCTGTCAGCATGGCGCCCGGCGGCGGCATTCTGACACCGAGACAGTTGCAATTATCCGGCCCCGCCCCTATCTCTCCCCGCGAAAGGGAGATTTGACCCATGATTGACCGCAGGCCTTTCGAGCAGCTCGGCCACGCCGACCACGGCTGGCTCAACGCCCGGCACCATTTCAGTTTCGCCAACTGGTACGATCCCGCCCGCATGGGCTGGGGCGCCCTGCGCGTGTGGAACGACGACGAGATCGCGCCCAAGTCCGGCTTTCCGCCGCACCCGCACAACGACATGGAGATCATCACCTATGTCCGCACCGGCGCTATCACCCACCAGGACAGCCTGGGCAACAAGGGCCGCACCGGCGCCGGCGACGTGCAGGTGATGAGCGCCGGGAGCGGCATCCGCCACGCGGAATACAATCTCGAGGACGAGACCACGACGCTGTTCCAGCTGTGGATCGAGACGCGTGAGCGCGGCGCGCCGCCGTCCTGGGGCCAGAAGCCGTTTCCGAAGGCCGACCGGTCGGGGAAGTTCGTGGCCCTGGCCAGCGGCTTCGGCGACGAGGGCGCCCTGCCGATCCGCACCGACGCGCGCGTTCTGGGGGCGACGCTGAAGGCCGGCGAGTCGACGACCTATCCCCTGGGCGATGGTCGCCACGGCTATCTGGTGGCCGCGACCGGTCAGGTGGACGTCAATGGCGTGACCCTCAACCCGCGCGACGGCGCGGCGATCCGCGACGAGCCGTTACTGACCATCGTGGCGCGGGAGGACGCCGAACTGGTGCTGGTCGACGCCGCCTGATCGCCGCCCATGCCGGGGCAAGTCGTCGAACCTGTTCACTTTTTTAGTTTGACCGGGCAAGAACTCGGCTCCTACGAGTCGCAAATCCCGGATCGGGGCCGGCGCGATTCCGCGCATGACTACCGACCGGGGCCTGGAACAGCCGTCAGCCCGTGCGCTTCGAACTGATCAAGATCCTGCTGGTCGATGACAACCACCACATGCGGGTGCTGTTGACCGAGATCCTGCGCGCGATCGGCGTGCGGCACGTGTTCGAGGCCAGCGACGGGGCCGAGGCGCTGCAGCTGATGCGCACCCACCAGGTCGACGTGGTGATGACCGACCTGGCGATGCAGCCGCTGGACGGCATCGACTTCGTCCGGCTGCTGCGCAATTCGCCCGACAGCCCCAACCAGATGTGTCCGGTGATCATGATCACCGGCCATTCGACCTCGCGCCGGGTCGGCGAGGCGCGCGACGCCGGGGTCAACGAGTTCCTCGCCAAACCCGTCACGGCCCGCGGCGTGATCGAGCGCATCGGCGAGATCGTCGAGCATCCCCGCCCGTTCATCCGCACCGGCGACTATTTCGGCCCGGAGCGACGGCGCAAGAACGAGGCTCATTTCGCCGGACCCTGGCGGCGCAGCACCGATCCGGCCCGCGACGAGCCGCCGGCCGCCTGACCGGTCATCTTTCCGCGACGATTGTCCGTTACCGGATGTCGGTCACCGGAGGTCGTCCATGGTCCCGCGCTTCATTCCCGCCCTTGTCCTGCTGGTCGCCGCCGTCGGCCTGCAGGGCTGTGTGGCTACGGTCGTGGGCGCCACGGCCGGCGCCGTCGTCGGCGTCGGCGCGGCCGCCGTGGTCACCACCGCCAAGGTCGGCGGCGCGGTGGTCGGCGCCGCGATTCCCGACGGCGACAAGAAGGACGGCAAGAAGAAGCGGGACCGTTAAGGCCAATCGACATCACGATCCGGGGCCGCTTTCCTACCGATTGTCCCCGCGAAGGCGGGGACCCAAGCCTTGGTCGCCGCCGAAACGGCGCGTCAGGACCCGAAACACCGCTTGGGTTCCCGCCTCCGCGGGAACCATCGGAGCCCTTGGCGGCTCCCGCGCCCTGAACGTCGATTGGCCCGAGACCCGGACGCCTCAGGGCAGGCCGAGATACTTGTGCGTCTGCACGCTCAGCCGCCAGCGCGGATGGGCCAGGCAATAGGCCACCGCCGCCGCCGTGTTGGCCTCGCGGTCGGCAGAGTCCATGGGCTGCAGATAGAACCGTTCGAAGGCCATGTCGGCGAAGCGCGCCGGATCGACGCCCGGCTGGGGATAGACCAGCTTGAGCTCCTGCCCGGTGGTCTGGACCACCGGCGCGTCAGCCTTGGGGCTGACGCAGATCCAGTCGATCCCCGGCGGGGCCGCCAGGGTTCCGTTGGTCTCCACCGCGATCATGAAGCCCCGCCCGCGCAGCGCCGCGATCAGCGGCGGATCGAGCTGCAGCAGGGGCTCGCCGCCCGTGCAGACGACCAGCTTGTCGTGGCCGGGGCCGGTCCAGGCGGCGTCGATCGCGGCGGCCAGCGCCGCCGGCGTGGCGAACTTGCCGCCGCCCTCGCCGTCCGTGCCGATGAAATCCGTGTCGCAGAAGGTGCAGACGGCCCTGGCCCGGTCCTGCTCGCG
>DAORNX010000197.1:0-5025 GCA_035441225.1 Caulobacter sp. | reverse complement strand
CGGCCAGCCGGACTCTCGCGGCGGTCAAGGCGCGCGGCGCCGTCCGGTGCGGCGTGAACCCGGGCCTGTCCGGCTTCGCCTTCGCCGACACCCAGGGCCGATGGCGCGGGTTTGACGTCGACTTCTGCCGGGCGCTGGCGGCGGCGGTGCTCGGCGACGCCAGCCGGGTGGTGTTCGTGCCCCTGACCAATGAGGCGCGGTTTGTCGCCCTCAAGGCCGGACGGGTCGATCTGCTGTCGCGCAACACCAGCTGGACCTTCACCCGCGACGCGGGCGAGGGCGTCGATTTCGCCGGCGTCAGCTACTATGACGGCCAGGGCTTCCTGGCTCCACGCGAGTTCGAGCTGCAGAGCGCCGCGGAACTATCCGGGGCGAAGGTCTGCGTCCAGTCGGGCTCGACCAGCGAACTGAACCTGCGCGACTGGTTCACGGCCCGGTCGATCAACTGGATGCCGGTCTTGTCGCCGACGCTGGAGCGGGCGCGGCAGAACTACGAGCAGGGCATCTGCGATGTCCTGTCAGCCGACATCTCGGCCCTGGCCTCGGCCCGAGCCACCCTGGCCGATCAGAACGCCCATGTGCTGCTGCCCGACGTCATTTCAAAGGAGCCGTTGGGACCAGCGGTGCGCCAGGGCGATCCCGGCTGGACCGACGTGGTGCGCTGGACGCTCAACGCCCTGGTCCTGGCCGAGGAGCTGGGCGTAACGGCCGACAACGCCGAACAGATGCGCAAGCAGTCCGCCTCGCCCGAGGCGCGCCGCCTGCTGGGGGCGGAGCCGGGCTACGGCCGGATGCTCGGTCTCGACGACGCCTGGGCCTATCGCGCGATCCGGGCCGCGGGCGCCTACAATGAGATATTCGATCGCAATCTGGGCCGGGACTCGGCGCTCAAGCTCGAGCGCGGCCAGAACGCCCTGTGGAACGCCGCCCGACCCGGGCTGCTGTACGCGCCGCCGATGCGTTAGGCGGGCCCGGTGACCACCGGGACGTCGTCGCGCGCACCCCATTCGGCCCAGGAACCGTCGTAGACCGCGGCCCGGTCCTTGCCGAGGCGGGCAAGGGCCAGGGCGAGAATGGCGGCGGTAATGCCCGAGCCGCAGGTGGTGATCACTGGCCGGTTGATGTCCACGCCGGCTTTCTCAAAGATATCTTCAAGTTGCGACGCCTTTTTCAACGTACCGTCGGGGGCGATCAGATCGCTGGCCGGCACATTGCGGGCGCCGGGCATATGGCCGCCACGCAGGCCGGGGCGCGGCTCGGGCGCCGCCCCGGTGAAGCGGCCGGCGGGCCGGGCGTCGACCAGCTGCTCGCGGCCCGTCTCGAGGGCCTTCTTCACCTGGTTCAGGTCTCGCACGAGATCGGCGCTGTAGCGCGGCGTGAAGTGACGCTCCCGCGGCGGTGAGGGAATGTCGGACAGCGGCCGCCCCTCGGCGATCCACTTGGGCAGCCCGCCGTCGAGCACGACCACGTCGAGGTGGCCCATGGCCCTGAACGTCCACCAGACGCGCGCCGCCGAGCGCAGGCCGAGCTGGTCGTAGACCACCATGCGGGACCCGTCGCCCAGGCCCAGCTTGCGGACCCGCGAGGCGAACTTGACCCCGCTGGGCAGCATGTGCGGCAGGTCTGTGGCGTCATCGGCGATGTCGTCGATGTCGAAGAACACCGCGCCCGGAATGTGGGCCAGGGCGTACTCCGCCCTGGCGTCGCGGCCTTCCTGCGGGAAATACCAGCTGGCGTCGATGATCCTCACATCGGGCGCCTGGAGATGGTCGGCGAGCCAGACGGTGGAGACGAGCGGGTCAGACATCAGGCATCGGGTCCCTGGAGCCAGCCGGGGACCGGCAGGCCGCGCTCCCTGAGGAACGTCGGATTGAACAGTCTGCTCTGATAGCGCGATCCGTAGTCGCACAACACCGTCACAATGGTGTGGCCGGGGCCCAGTGCGCGGGCCAGTCGCATGGCGCCGGCGACATTGACTCCCGACGAGCCGCCCAGCACCAGGCCCTCGTGCTCGGCCAGGTCGAAGATCACCCGCAACATCTCCTCGTCGGCGATGCGGAAGGCGTGATCAACGGCCAGGCCCTCGAGATTGGCGGTGATCCGGCCCTGGCCGATGCCTTCGGTGATCGACGAGCCCTCGGCCTTCAGCTCGCCGGTGGTGAAGTAGCTGTAGAGCGCCGCGCCGTGAGGGTCGGCCAGGCCGATGGCCACGTCGGGATTGCGCGCCCGCAGGGCCGCGGCCACGCCGGCCAGGGTGCCACCCGAGCCGACCGCGCAGATGAAGCCGTCGACCTCTCCGCCGGTCTGGTCCCAGATCTCGGGTCCGGTTGTCGCCTCGTGCGCGCGGCGGTTGGCCACATTGTCGAACTGGTTGGCCCAGATCGCGCCCTTTGGTTCGTTGCGGTTCAGCTCTTCGGCCAGTCGGCCGGACCAGCGGACGTAGTTGTCGGGATTGGAGTAGGGGACCGCGTCGACCTCGACCAGATCGGCGCCGGCCAGGCGGATGGCGTCCTTCTTCTCCTGGCTCTGGGTGCGCGGGATGACGATGGTTGTGTTGTAGCCCAGGGCGCTGGCGACCATCGCCAGGCCGATGCCGGTGTTGCCGGCCGTGCCCTCGACGATGCGGCCCCCGGGCCGGAGAAGTCCCTTCGCCTCGGCGTCGCGGATGATGCCCAGGGCGGCCCGGTCCTTGACCGACTGGCCGGGATTGAGGAACTCGGCCTTGCCGAGAATCTCGCAGCCGGTGGCGTCGCTGGCGGCCCTCAGCCGGATCAGCGGAGTGTTTCCGATCAGGTCCAGGACGCTGGCGGCAGCGGACATGGCATGGATTCCGACGGCCACGAGCGGCCCGATGACCCAGCCTACATCATGCGCCCCGCGTCGATCGCAACCCCAGAATATCTGATAGCGGCCCTGGGGAGGGCTTGAGGGATAGGGAGTAGGGAGTAGGGAGTAGGGAGTAGTCCAGCGCCCCGGGGCCAGGCAGCCAGGAACTGGTGGCGCGCGACTGCCCAGCGACTTCGCCGCCCTACTCCCTACGCCCTGCCGTTCGCCCTCGGCGCCCGTCAGACCTTCGACAGCGCCAGCTGGATCACATTGGTCCGGCCGGTGCGAAAGCCGGCTTCGCAGTAGCTGAGGTAGAAGCGCCACATCTTGCGGAAGCGCTCGTCGAAGCCGAGCCGGCGGATGTCGTCCCAGGCGGCCTCGAAGCGGTGACCCCATTCGGCAAGGGTGTCGGCGTAGTGCTGGCCGTAGCGCGGCGCGTCGTCCCAGACCAGGCCGGCGCTGTCGACCTGCCGCCGAAGCGCCGCCTCGCTGGGCAGCATGCCGCCCGGGAAAATGTACTTCTGGATGAAGTCGGCGTGGCGGCGATAGACGTCGAACAGCTCGTCCTTGATGGTGATGATCTGCAGGCCGGCGCGGCCGCCTGGCGAGAGGACATCGCGGATCTTGGCGAAATAGGTCGGCCAGTACTGCTCTCCGACCGCCTCGAACATCTCGATCGAGGCGACGCGGTCGAAGCGGCCATCGACGTCCCGATAGTCGACAAGCCGTATGTCGGCCTTCTCGGCCAGCCCCTGCTCGAACAGCCGTTTCTTCGCGAAATCATACTGTTCGCGCGAAATGGTAATGCCAGTCACCTTCGCCCCGACCTCGGCCGCGGCGAATTCGGCGAAGCCGCCCCAGCCGCAGCCGATCTCGAGCACGCTCTGGCCGGGCTGCAGGCCGATCGACCGGGCCAGGGCGGCATACTTGTGCTTCTGGGCCTCCGCCAGCGGTTCGCCGGGCCGTTCAAAGACGGCCGAGCTGTAGGTCATGCTCGAGTCGAGCCAGCGGGCGTAGAAGTGGTTGCCCAGGTCGTAGTGGGCGTGAATGTTCTTGCGTGACCCGCGGCGATCGTTGCGTCGCATCAGATGGCTGATGAAGTTGATCGCCCGGACCACCGGATTGCCCTGCACCAAGGCCTGCAGCCGGTCGAAGTTCAGGGCGAATCCGGTCAGCAGGGCCGACAGGTCCGGCGTGTCCCATTCGTCGGCCATGAAGCCCTCGGCGAAGCCGATGGAACCGGCGGCCAGGCAACGGCGAATGAACCGGTAGTCGCGGACGACGAGGCGGGCTTCAGGCCCGGGTTCCGGGCCCCGGCAAGGGATTTCGGTTCCGTCGGGAAGCACCCAGGTCAGGCGGCCATGCCGCCAGTTGTCGGCGCAGATCCGGACGGCGGTCCGGAACACCGCGGGCGCGCTACGCAGGGCCGGCGGCTCGGCGGCCAGTCCGCCTGGCCCGCGTGTCAGGTCCGTGAACGTCATCGGCGCTCCTTTCCGTCCCGCTGAGCGTAACATCGTTTTCTCCCGTCGCGCGAGAGGTGAGGGTGGCGCGGCTCGCGCCGCGGTCGGGCGCCGGCGGTCGGGAGATCAGCGGAATCCCTTTCAATACAAGGCGCAGCGCCTCCCAGTGGATTGCCGCAACAACCTTCAGGGTCATCAGCGGCATGCGGACGAAAAGCGCCAGCAACCGGCGGTCGGTCATCGGTCGACGCTGGAGTTTGAGCGTCGCCGTAAACTCAGGATGGCCGTCCGTCGCCTTGACGATGGACAGGTCCAGCGTCGATCCGGGCGGCGACACGTCGAAGCGGTAGGTCCCCTCGACGCCGTAGAAGGGCGAGACGAACAGGCGCTTCTCCGCCACCTGGCGCTGCCGGCCCATGCCGCGGGCGGGCGCGACATAGGCATGGGTCTGACCGAAGGTGCTGTTGACCTCGTAGATCACCGCCTCGAGCGCGCCGACCGCGGACTCGACGTAGAACAACGAGATCGGGTTGAACACGAAGCCCAGCACGCGGGGAAAGGTCAGCAGCCGGATGCGGGCCGCGCCGGCGGGAACACCGGTCTCGGCCAGCCGGGCCTCGACCCAGCCGCGCAGGGGCCGGCCGTCGCGCCAGCCATGGTCGCGACCGTCGAACGAGAACAGGCCGAACCGGCCGTGGCGCAGGCAGTGAAGGCCCTTCAGGTCCTCGTCGATCCGGTC
>DAORNX010000196.1:0-5032 GCA_035441225.1 Caulobacter sp. | reverse complement strand
GCGGCGACGCCAGCCGCAAGCGCAAGCTGCTGGACAAGCAGAAGGCCGGCAAGAAGCGGATGCGCCAGTTCGGCAAGGTCGAGATCCCGCAGGAAGCGTTTATCGCCGCGCTGAAGATGGACGATAATTGAACTTCGACAATTTGCACCTTGTGGTTGATTTTTAGCGATCCTGGTGCTTCACTTCGACGGTGAAGCCGATCCGCTGGATGAAGCACGCGCGGGACAATCTGCGTGATCGCGGGCTGTCGCCGGCGTGGGCCGAAGCGGCGATCCGCGCACCGGACTGGACCGCGCCCGACCCGAACGACCCCGCCGTGGAGCGCCGGTTCAAGGTCATCGCCGAGATGGACGGACGCGTGATCCGCGTGCCCTGCGTTGAAACCGCTGACGAAATCCGGGCGCTTACGGTATTGTTGGATCGCGGCGCCCGGCGGGCGCTCCGACGAAAGGCGCGATCATGACCCTGCGCTACGACCCCGAAGCCGACGCCGTCTACATCAAGCTGGCGGACGGCGACTACGACGAGAGTGAGGAAGTCTCGCCCGGCGTGATCCTCGATTTCACCAAGGACGGTCAGGTCATGGGCATCGAGATCCTTGGCGCCAGCAAGACGCTCGCGCCCGGCGCCTGGTCAAAGGCCGCGCCGCGGGATGCAGGCCAGGACATTCAGGCGGCGGAGTAGCCCCCGCCCCGGCGAAGGGTTCAATTGCGCTTCACCCCGCCCTACCCTCTCCGCAAAAGGGGGAACGCACACCATGACCAGCAACCCGGGCGCCCGCTTCGTCGCTACCGGCATCGGCGTGTCCGACCTGGGCCGCTCGGCCGACTTCTACACCCGCGTGCTCGGGATGACGGTGCAGCAGACCTTCAAGCTCGACCATATGGACGAGATCATGGTCGGCTATGAGGGCAAGGGCGCGTCACTGGTGCTGATGCACTGGACCGACGGCTCGCCGCGCAACTATCGCGACAACCCGATCAAGATCGTCCTCTACGTGCCCGACGCGACGGCGGCGGTCGAGGCGATCCGGGCCGAGGGCCTGGAGGTCGTGCGCGAACCGGCGGCTTCGCCCGGCATGGGCGGCGCCCTGATCGCGTTCGGCAAGGACCCGGACGGGTATCTGGTGGAGTTGATCCAGAGGGCGGCGCGGTAGATGGACGCTCGCCGGAATCTCTTCATGATGAGATGATGAGCAGCTCGTCTGGAGGGGCTCGTTGTTGGGAACGAGGCATTGGCAAAGGGTGTCTTCGATACCAAAGCTGAATCTGGCTACGACGACGACATCACGCGCAGGTATCATTTCCCGACGAAGCGAAACTATGTCGAGGCTGCAGAAGCGGTCGTCGGCGATTGGATTCTCTATCGAGAGCCGCAACGAAACGGTGGTCGCCGGGCGTATATTGCCGCTGCCTTTGTTGAACGCATTGAGCCTGATCCTGGGCGCGTAGGCCACGCTTATGCGATCATCGGCGAGTTCATTCCCTTCGATCCACCAGTGCCGTTTGCCGCCGGCGGGACCTATTGGGAAGCATCGCTGCGTTTGATTGATGATCCAAACCGCATCGGCGCTAGCCTACAGAACAAATCCGTTCGGGTGATCGACGACGAGGATTTCGCGCGCATCGTAGACGCGGGCATGGCCGAAACGCTTGCCCCCGAGAACGCGATCCGCGTGGGTCTGGGCTTCAGCGAAGGCGAACCGCCGCCGTTCAATTTCGATGGGCTGCTGGACGGAAGCGCTCGGCGCGTCGAGCAAATCCTGATGAACAAGAAGATTCGGGACGCGAACTTTCGCCGACAAGTATGCCAAGCCTACGATGATCGATGTGCCGTGACCGGGCTGCGGATCATCAACGGCGGTGGCCGCTCAGAGGTCCAGGCGGCACATATTTGGTCCGTAGGCAGCGGCGGACCCGACGTCGTCCAAAATGGGCTCGCGCTTTCGGGAACCGTGCATTGGTTGTTCGATCGACACCTGATTTCCCTGACCGATGACTATCGGTTGCTCGTTTCACATAACAAGGTCCCTGGAGAGCTGAGAAGCCTATTTGAAAAGCAGTTGGATCGAATCCACCTGCCTGCAAATCCCAAACTGTGGCCCCATCCCGGGTACATTCAACGGCATCGAGAAGCATTCCACGCATTCTGATTCCATGGACACTATGACTCCCATTGAACGCAGCGAGCGGATGTCGCGAGTTCGCGGCAAGGGCAGCAAGGCTGAGCTTCTCGTCCGTTCGCTCGTCCACCGCATGGGCTACCGCTTCCGTCTCCACGGCGCGAAACTGCCCGGCAAGCCGGACCTCGTGTTTCAGGGGCGGCGGAAGGTGATCTTCGTGCACGGCTGCTTCTGGCATCGGCACCCGGACCCCGACTGCAAGCTGGCGCGGATGCCCAAATCACGGCAGGACTTCTGGCGGCCGAAGCTGGAGGGGAATCGCGCGCGCGACCTGCGCCAGATCGCCGAGCTCCAGGCCCTCGGATGGTCGGTTCTGGAGATTTGGGAGTGCCAACTTCGAGACCCCTCTTTTCTAGAGAACGAAATTAGAACATTCTTGGACTCATGAAGTCGATCGAACTCTTCGCGGGCGCCGGCGGGCTCGGCATGGGCCTGCATCAGGCGGGCTTCCATCCGGCCAAGGTCGTGGAATGGGATCGCTACTGCTGCGACACGATCCGCGAGAACCAGACCCACGAAATCTCGCTCGTGCGCGATTGGCCATTGGTCGAGGGGGATGTTCGCCACGTCGACTTCCGCGAGTTCGAGGGAAAGGTGGACCTGGTCTCTGGCGGCCCGCCCTGCCAACCGTTCTCGCTAGGCGGCAAGCACAAGGCCTACAACGACGCGCGCGACATGTTCCCGCAGGCGATCCGCGCCGTGCGCGAGACTCGGCCGCGGGCCTTCGTGTTCGAGAACGTCAAGGGCCTGACCCGAACCGCGTTCCGCAACTATTTCGAATACATCCGGCTTCAACTGATGCACCCAGAAATCGTCGCGCGCGCCGACGAGGACTGGTCCGACCACCTCGCGCGCCTTGAGGATCACGAGGTCCACGGCTCAAGATCGGGGCTGCACTACCGGCTGTTGGCTCGAGTGCTGAACGCCGCCAACTACGGCGTTCCGCAGAAGCGAGAGCGGGTCGTGTTCGTCGGCTTCCGCGACGACCTGGATCTGGAATGGCACTTCCCGACCGAGACCCACAGCGCCGATAGCCTGCTCTGGGATCAATTCGGCAGCGACAGCTATTGGGACCGGCATAGGGTCGCCACGGCGGATCGCCCAATTGATCCGGCCGCCGTGGCGCGGGCGGATCGCCTGGGCGGAAGGCCCATGACCTGCGCCTGGCGTACCGTGCGTGACGCCATCCACGACCTGCCCGACCCCGAGACGCAACCAGCGCTGGCCAAACGGATCGCCAACCATCGGTTCCAGCCCGGAGCCCGCAGCTACGCCGGCCACACAGGCAGTCCGCTCGACGAGCCGGCCAAGACGCTGAAGGCGGGCGTTCATGGCGTGCCGGGCGGCGAGAACATGCTGACGCGGCCCGACGGCAGTGTTCGATACTTCTCCGTCCGCGAAAGCGCGCGGCTCCAGACTTTCCCCGACAGCTACGTGTTCCACGGCTCCTGGTCGGAAACGATGCGCCAGCTCGGCAACGCCGTTCCGGTGCGTCTGGCGGAGGTGATTGGCAAGGACGTCGCGCGGCGGTTACAGTTCGCCGCGTGAACCCTGCTTATCGCGACTTCGAATTCGACCTGCCCGAGGCGCTGCTCCAGCGTCTTGTCCAAGTGTTGGATGATCTTGAGCCGGCTCCCCTGACGCAGTTGGGCTTGGAAGGCGTCCCCGACGCTCAAGGCGTGTACCAGTTGTTCAAGGATGGAGTGCTCGTCTACGTCGGCAAGACCGATAGTGAAGCTGGCCTGCGCAGGCGGCTTTCCCGGCATGCTCAGAAAATTCTTCATCGCATTGGGCTCTCGCCCGAACAGGTGTCCTACAAGGCCGTTCGGATCTACGTATTCACTGCGATCGACTTAGAGACCCAACTGATCCGGCACTATGCGGGCAAGGGCGGGACCGCTTGGAACAACAGCGGTTTTGGCGCAAATGATCCGGGACGAAAGCGCGACCATACTCGTGTGAAGTCGAGCAATTTTGACGCCATCTACCCGATCGACATTGACCGTCCTCTCGACGTGTCGTTCGCGGATTGCACCTCCGCCGCGCAGGCTCTGAGCCGGGCGAAGCTGGCGATCCCCTACAATCTTCGGTTTGAATCGGGGCATGCACGGCGGCCCCATGAGGACCTGCTCAACGCTCCCTTGAGTCTAGAAGATCAGGTTTTCTCATTGAGGGGACTCTTGGCTGCCGTCGCCCGAAGTCTTCCGGCAGGCTGGCAGGCGACCGCTCTTCCTGGCTACGTGTTGCTCTATAAGGAGCAAGATGACACCTACCCGGACGGTCAAGTTCTCGCCCGGACCTAGCCACCCCTCCCCCTGACGTCTTGACGGCCAGCATGCTCCGGCCGTCGGCCTGGTCAGGGACGGGCCCGCAGGGCCCGCCGCGGCGCGGCCGCCGGAGGCGGTCCTTGACGAGGCCGGCGGTCCGGAGCGGATCATTCCATCAGGGGCTCCAGGGGGGAGTCCGTCCGGAGATCGCCGCCCACGAACACCCACCGCCGATGCCAGTCGAGGTATCCCGCCTGGGCGGCCGTGAACGGGCCCACGCACCGCGCCGCCAGCCCCGCCAGCCCCATCGCGGCCAGGTCCGCCTCGACGAGAGCCGGCGAGACCAGCACAGCCCCCTCATCCGAGAATCCGATTATCCCCCGGTCGAACAGCCGGTCGACGTCCGGGGTCAGCATCAGGCCGTTGGCGCCGTCGAGGCGCTCGGCGGCCGTGGCGCAGCTGCGCCAGGGCTTGATGTGGCTGGCGATCAGCAGCCAGGGATTGGTCACGCCCGTGACGCGGCAGCGCGGCTCCAGCGCCAGCACGCGCTCGTACAGCGGCGCGGCCTCGTCGAGCTGCCCCT